>CAZFQH010000599.1:0-2607 GCA_964520805.1 uncultured Acidobacteriota bacterium
GTGACCGCAGTTGCATCAAGAGTCCTGCATGAAGAGATGCAAGGGCCTGCGTCCGGGCCTCGGGTTCAAGACTGGATAAGGCCTTTGCCCGACTCTCCAAACAGAAATCGGTCCTCGGACTTTGTGCCGTAGAGGCGCAGGATGAAGGCCGCCGCAAAGGCCACGCAGTAGTCGGCCAGAGGGTTGGTCGGATTGAAGGTGACCATGTGGGCGCGCATCTGCTCGCGAGCCATCATCACACGCGCCGGAACGGGCAGGCTGGAGTCGGTTGCGAGCTGGACCGGGATAAGCGTCCGCCCCTCCACCATCTGAAGAATGCCGCGTGTCGCGGCGAGCAAGGCCATGATGAACTCTAAATCATCGACTTAGGCCTCCCGGCTAGCGAAGTGCCATCGGGTCATTTCTTCAGATTCGGCGGCTTCCTCATGAAGGTCCGCGCATTGGCGGCTGCACCCATCCTGGCCGCAGAAAGGACTGGGGCGCAGTGGTACGCTTCATTCGGATGACGGGAGAAGCACTCACGGATGCTCGGATAGCGGAGCTTTTGGCCATGCGGAAACATCAGATGTCGACAACTCCCGCAAAAACACGTGCGAAGGCTCAGCACGAGGAGCGGGACTACAACCTCCAAGGGGATGGCGGAGAACTCTTCGTCGTTTAAGCGCGTCAGAGCAAACTTCTGACCGACGCATTCTCGTGCGGTTTACGCTGGCTATCGCCAGCCGGAGACGTGACGCTGATGAGAGCCAATGGTTCGAATCACACCCATCCAAACCCACTCGAAGGCACCATGATCGATCGAAAGTGCCACATCCACATCGCCACGTCTCGATATGCGGATGCGGGCCGCGCACTGGAAGGCTTCGCCGAGGAAGCGAGTGAGTACTCGGACCTCAAGGGTGCGCTCCTCACGCTGGGCCGCCGCTGCAACATCGAGGGTCCTCCATTTCAGCCATCCCCTCTCCCACTCTTTGAGCAGACGTCATGAATCTCGACTCAAACCGCCTAAAGGATGCCGTCTGTAAGAGCATGTGCGCCGACGTTGCCCTGCACGAGCGCGCTGATGGTCGCCTCATGGTCCAAACCCCATTCGTGTTCTCGGATGGAGATACCTACGCGATCTATCTTGAGTCGCTTCCCGGTGGCGGCGTCCGGATCACCGACGCCGGGCAAACGTTGATGCACCTGAGCTACAGCATCGACGTGAACACCCTTCGGGAGGGGCGACGCGCACAATTCTTGGAAAAAATCCTCAGCGAGTCCTCGGTCACCGAAAAGGACGGCGAGCTCTATGTGGATTCCCCGCTTGAAACGCTGGGGGGTCATCTCTTTTCCTTCGGACAGGCGATAACCCGTGTTCACGACTTGTCACTGTGGAGGCGACACAACATCGCTGCCACTTTCTACGAGGATCTTGAACGCGCACTGGCCGAGATCGTACCTCCGGAGAGAATTCACAAGGACCATCTCGTGCCGGGTATAGAGAACGCTCAAAACTACCCGGTCGACTTCTACTTGGAGGGGCAACGACAACCGCTCTATCTGTTTGGAGTCCCAACCAAAGACAAGGCGCGCCTCGCCACGATCATCCTTCAGCATCTCACCGCGAACAAGACGCCGTTCGAGTCGATCCTCGTGTTCCAGGATCAGGAGCTAATTCCTCGCCCTGACTTGGCCCGCCTCTCCAACGCAGGGGGCGAGCAAGTAGCCTCCTTGGCAGCGCAAGCAGATCTCAGGCGGAAGGTGCTGAAACTAGTAGCCTGAGTCGATCTTTGTCGGCGGGTTCCGCGACGTCACCATACCGCCCTTACCCCCCTGGGCGGGCGCGGCTTCGCCGCGGATGATGCTGGTCTCGATCGGCAAAGCCGACTTCACACGTCAGAAAAGCGCGCTTTCCGACCGCCGTCTACAATGCCCGGGCAGCGGGCTCAAAATTCTCGCACAATATGAATGCAGGCCCCCCGTGGGCCTACGAGATCTCATCGAACTCAACCCGACCCGTCGTATCGTCTCGCCTGTGCCTCGGCAGGGACTCCGGCGGATCGGGACCGATAAACGGTCGGCTTGTCTATGGATGGCGGGGCGGATCGCAGAATGAGCCTCACTCCGCACCAAGCGAAGTACTTCGCCTACAACCTCACCCGCCGCGCTCCGGCCGGGACCGCAGACCGCCTTTCGATGTCGCTCTTCGACGCGGCCCAGGCGCTAGCGAGGAATGGGCCAGGGCTGCTAGCGAGAAATGGACCACCGGCCGTGTTGGCGGGGGCGGCGGAGAGGGACGGCCAGTGTTGATCGTCATGATGGTGGGTGAAGAAGCGCCCCTGCCGGATCTGCCGCAAAGTGGTTTCACCCTGACCCACGGGTAGGTCCGCGTCAGCGGGCCTGCGGGCATCCGCAGTGCGGGAAGAAGTGGCGCGGCAAGACTCAGGCTGCCGGACGGGCTGTAGGGGAGGGGCTCGTGTCACGTGGGAAGAGCGTCTCGGTCCTTCGGCCCTTCGACGCAGCGTTCGTCTCATACCCTGCTCGGTCCTTCGTGGCCCAAGGCCAGGCTGCGCGCTCCCTCGCGGGCACAGGCGGCCGAGGTGGTGGGGTTGCCTTCGTGCCCCG
>CAZFQH010000600.1:0-296 GCA_964520805.1 uncultured Acidobacteriota bacterium
GAGTGAGGTGAGGTGGTCGGTCGGCAATCCGTCCGCCACACCGTATCTGCGGAACTGTCCCGCCTGGACCCTCACGAGGCCAGCCCCGGGGGTCGCCGCCCAAACGCCCGCTTCTGGATCCGCGAGCACGAACCGGACCTCCAAATGGGGGAAGCCGTTGCCGGGGTTGAAGACTTCGAAGCGTCCGCCCGCGAAGGACACGAGCCCTCCGCCGCTGGTTCCGATCCAAAGCGTCCCATCCCGCGCCACCGCCAGCGAGCGCAGGCGATCCGTAGGGAGCCCATCCTTCTGCAGGT
>CAZFQH010000600.1:306-2606 GCA_964520805.1 uncultured Acidobacteriota bacterium
GGTCTGGGCGAATGCCCACACTCGCCGGCCGGCCGTCACCTCGTCCGCGAACGCGCGCTCGAACCGTCCGTTCCGATAACGCGCAGCGCCCGTGCTGTGGCCGATCCAGAGCGTGCCTTCGGAATCCTCCATCAGGCCGAAGATCGGGCGAGAGGAGATCTCCGGAACGTCGGCGCTCTCGAAGGTCCTGAAGCCCACTCCGTTGAACCGGGTCAGGCCACCCGCCGTTCCCACCCACAGATAGCCGGCGCGCGTCTGCAGCAGAGTCTGGACGGTGTTGAGGGGCAGCCCCTGCTCAGTCCCCCACACGTCAATCTTGTACTGAGTGAGCGCCTTCTTCCTGTCGCCCAGATCAACGGCCGAAGCAAGAGGCCCAAACGTAAGGACCAGGACGGTCCAGGCGACGCGACACAACCAGGTCATGGGGGCTCGCGGAGTCTAAGGCCGCGCGCCCGTCACCGTCATTGAAGAAGAGTGTCGGGGGGTCCGCAACTGATTGCGCGTAGGCTTCCCTTCGAAGCCCATGGGAGATGTCCACATTCACCGAGCCGATTCTACGCACGCGCACTCCCACGGCCCTGCGCATGGTTCCGGGGTGGCCCTCGGACGCGCCCTGGCTTTGACCCTGGGTTTCGCCTTCGTCGAAGCCCTCGTGGGGATTCTCTCGGGATCTCTCGCGCTGCTTTCAGACGCCGCCCACATGCTCATCGATTCCGGAGCGCTCGCCATCGCCCTGGTCGCGAATCGACTGGCCGCGCGCCCGCGCAACTCCTCGCATACCTTCGGCTACCGGCGGGCCGAGGTTCTGGCCGCCGCCATCAGTGGCGGCGCACTGTTCACGGCCGCCATCGGGATAATGATCGAGGCGGCCCAGCGTCTTCGTACCCCATCCGAGATTCGTGGAGACTGGATGCTCGCCACCGCGGTCTTAGGCCTCCTCGTGAACCTGGCCGCCGGCGCCATCCTCATGCGCGAGGCGCATGCCTCCATCAACGTCCGTGCCGCCCTCGCCCACGTCCTGGCCGACGCCGCCGGTTCGGTGGCGGCCATTGCGGCGTCGATCGCGGTGTTGTCCTTCGGGCTTTTCCAGGCCGACGCCGCCGCGTCGATCTTCATCGCCATTCTCATCCTGTGGGGATCATCCCGACTGATCCGGGAATCGGCGGCGATTCTGATGGAGCGGACGCCCGCAGGCACGTCAGCCGCGGCGATCGAAGCCACAATTCGCGCCACTCCGGGCGTGCGCGATCTCCACGACCTGCACGTATGGACCATCTCCGATGGCTTCCCGGTCGTGACCGTGCACGTCGTTCTCGATGGTCAGGCCCACGGAACCGGGGTGGCTCGCGCGGTCGCCGAGCGCGTCGCGAAGGAACACGGCATCGAACATGTCACGGTTCAACCCGAGGCGTTGCTCGAGGCCGAGGCCCCGCTACCCATGCGACCGCGGTCTACCGTGAGATGAAGCGGCAAGGCAGCGTGGGCTGAAGCCTTCGGCTACTTGAGCTGAGCGTTCAGCGTGAACTCGGCGACGCCCGCCAGGGCCTTGGAGATCGAGGGGAATGGTATCTCAGTCGTCGTGTGAACTGCGCCCGCGGTTCACCTTGCGCTTCGCGTCGAGCTTTTTCGCATCGACGCGGCGGGCCTTGGCCGCCCGACTCGGGCGGGTCGGGCGACGCGCCTTTGGAATGATCTGCGCTTCCGCGATCAGTGCCCGGACCTTCTCTTTGGCGTCTTCGAGATTCCTCCCCTGGTCGCGAGTCAGTTGCGAAGTCACGAGTATCCGGCCATCCGCGTCCAGGCGTGAGGCGGCAAGCACGGTGAGCCGGGATCGCGCTCCTTCACTGAGGCCCGCAACCTGGGCAAGATCGACGCGCAGTTCCACCTTGGACGCCACTTTGTTGACGTTCTGACCGCCCGGGCCGGACGCTCGCACGCCCTTCCAGGAGGTAGCGGAATCGGGAATCGAAAAACCCGGAGATCTGGCGGTGGATCCGGTCACCACGTGAAGCTATCGCAAGACGGGGGCGGCACCAACGCTTCCGCGGAGAAAACACCCAAGTCGAGCCGCCGTCGTCGTAGGATTACCGGCAACCGTCGGGGTGCCTGGCGCACCCCTTTCGGGAAGGAGACCTGGATGATCCGTCGTGAAGCCCCGCTGGCCGTCCTCTTGTTCACCGCGTCGGCGGTGTTCGCTCAGAATCCGGCAGATTCGGGCGAGCTCGACCGCTCACCCGCCATGATGCGGCCGATGATCGAGCGCTTTCAAGCCGATCGCACCACCCTCGAGCGTGCGTGGG
>CAZFQH010000601.1:0-735 GCA_964520805.1 uncultured Acidobacteriota bacterium
CGAGAACCTCAAGGCGGCCCTTGACCCAAAGGCTGTTCCCTCGCTGAAGGCCTCAGGCGCGCTCGGGGCAAGTGGCAGTCTCAAGACGCGTTCCCCAGGAGTCGATCGCGCAGGGCTCATGACCCTGAACGGCGGCCGTAGCGGCATCGGGGTGGTGGCTTCGGCCGAGCTGTCTCAGGTCCGATACGCGTATGACGACGAGACGCGCCGCGACGACTTGTTCCCTCAAGGGAAGCTCGACGCTGATCTTCAGCAGGTCGACCTGCGGCACCAGAACACCTGGCGGCTTGCCCTGGCGGAGGTGCCCACAGCCGAGATGCTGGAGGTGCAGCTCGTGAATGCCGTGGCTCCCTTCATCCTGTGCGCGCGCCTCAAGCCGCTGATGCTTCGAGTCCCCACCCGCGACAAACACATCGTCAACGTGTCGGCCATGGAGGGCATCTTTTCTCGCGGCACCAAGACCGACAAACATCCTCATACCAATATGGCGAAAGCGGCCCTCAACATGATGACGCTCACCGCCTCGCGCGACTATGTCAACGATGGCATCCATATGAATGCGGTGGACACCGGCTGGGTCACCGACGAAGACCCGGCGATCCACGCGGATCGGAAGAAAGCCGAGTTCGATTTCGCCCCGCCCCTCGACATCGTGGATGGCGCGGCCCGAGTGTGTGATCCGTTCTTTTCCGGCCTGCTGAGCGGGGAGCATGCCTACGGCAAGTTCCTCAAGGA
>CAZFQH010000601.1:745-2600 GCA_964520805.1 uncultured Acidobacteriota bacterium
AATTGGTAGTCCGTCGAGGCGCGTGAGGCTTAGGAGGGCCTGTTGCGAACTAAGATGCGGATCCAACTCCCCAAGATGCCTACCGCCACACTGGAAACTGGCTGGACGGACGCCTCCGGACCGCGGCGATCCTGGCGGCCGAGCGCGCCGTCCCGGCACCGCGGGCGCGGATTCACTCTGGTCGAACTGCTCGTCGTAGTGGCGATCATCGGCATTCTCTCGGCGGTCGCGGCGCCTCGCTATCAAGCGGTGAGAAAGATCGCCAGGGAACGATCGGTTGCGTCCACGCTCCGGACGATGGCCACGAACCAGCAACTCTTCTACCCAAACCCCATGCCCCTCCGGCCGATGTCTCTTTCGGACCGGACCCCTCGCTTCGCGCAGCTCAACGAACTGAATAGTTTTTCCGGGAGTATCTTCGGAAGGGTCGTTTCGACTCGTTACATCGACGCCCAGAACGTGCGCTACTCGATGGTCCCTCTCAATCCCTCGGCCGTTTCCTTGCGCGGAAGATTCGTGATCCAGGCCACCGAGCAGGGTGTGTCTCGAGGATTCATCTACCAGGTGGACGAGTCCGGGCGCGTGGTCAAGGTCCGCTGAAACCTGTGCCTGCACACGCACGCGACCTCAACTCTCTCGAAAGCCTGGCGAGGCGCTGCCGGTCCAGGACCCTGCTTTCGGTATCGCTCGTGCGAGCCCATCGTTTCGTGGCGCACCTCGAGCCGTCGGGCGATGCCGCATTGGACAGCTTCGACGCCCTCCCTGCGGCGTTCCGAGCCTGGCGTCAGGCTCTGCGGCTGGGTGACCTGGAGATGAGCCTGGACGCTTTGGAGAGCGCCTGCGGACTGATCGAGACCTGTCGACAACAGGTCGCTTGGCGCGACCGGGGGATCGAGGCCTTTCGAGTGAGATGGGCGTGCGAGAACGCGCCATTGCGACACCAGACGATCGACGCCCTTGCCCGGTTCTATCGGACGCTTCCGCCATCGAGCGCCTCCCAGAGCAAGTACGAGTACGTTCTCACCCGTCGCCTGGCGGGCCCGCTTCGCCCTGATCGAACTCTGCCTCCCACCACGGAGTTGGCGGATGCGGTGACGACGCTCGAGTCCCTCTGGGGCGCGTCGACGGTTGACGTCGAGGAGAGTGAACGGGAAACCTTGACTTTGGCTCTCGCCTCTTTCGCTCGGGAGGCCCAGGGTAAGGCGGATGCGGCCTCGTTCGCCGCGAGCGCGCTGCTCCGCAGGTTTGGGGCCTTCAAGGCCGCCATGGGCGAGCGCCTTTTCGACGTCCGGCTCAGTGTGGCCGCGGTCGAGGCCAATGTGGCCGTGCTCAACGCCTGGAGTAGGTTGCTGGCCGACGTGGGCGGGCCGCCTCTTCGGAGCAAAGGACCGAGGCGTCAAAGCGGGCCGATTCCCACTCACTTGCCTTTGCCGGTTGCTTCCGGTGGGACGCCCCCAGAACCCGCTACCGAGTCCTCTTCTGGAAGCGGCGGGGCGCTGGCCGAGGGCGGCGATCGGTCGGATCTGCGCACGGGCGAGGTCGATGTCTCGGGCTTGGAGTTCGTGCGCTCCCGCCGAAAGGCGGAAGCCCTGAAGCCAGCGGTCGTCGCTTCGGCGGGTCCGGCATCGGATTCCGCCCCATCCGCGGAACCGCCTGCGACACCAGGTCCGGTTCCCGAAGCGCCGAGTGCTCCTGAAGGATCCAGGGCGGACCTTCGCACGGGCGAGGTGGACCTCTCAGGACTGGAGTTCGTTAGGCGCAAGAGGCAGCCCACGCCTGCCCCGGCAGTGAAGCCCGATTCCGCCGCTTCCGGCGGCGAGGCGGAAGAATCCGTGCCGGAGGGGCCGGAGACGAC
>CAZFQH010000602.1:0-2590 GCA_964520805.1 uncultured Acidobacteriota bacterium
GCAGATCATCCGCTTCCCCTTCATCCTCACCTCCTCCTACCCCCACGAAATCCTGCACAACTGGTGGGGCAATTCCGTGTTCGTGGACTACGAAAGCGGGAACTGGTGCGAAGGCCTCACCTCGTACCTCGCGGATCACCTCATCCAGGAGCAACGGGGCAAGGGCGCCGAGTACCGGCAATCGACGCTCCAGAAGTACCGCGACTTCGTGAAAGAGGGCCGCGACTTCCCTCTCACCGAATTCCGTTCACGCCACAGCGCGGCCACCGAGGCCGTGGGCTACGGGCGGACCATGATGGGCTTCCACATGCTCCGCCTTGAGATCGGTGACGACAACTTCCGCAAACTCGTGCAGCGGTTCTACCGCGAGTACCGCGAAAAGCGCGCCTCGTTCCGCGACATCCAGAAGGTCGCGGAAGCAGTGTCCGGCAAGGACCTCAAGCGCTTCTTCGATGACTGGATCACGCGGCCGGGCGCCGCGACGCTTTCGGCTTCAAGCCCCGCTGTCCGTAAGACCGCCACGGGGTACGAACTCACCGGGACGTTGCAGCAAACCCAGAGCGGCGCGCCCTTTCTCCTGCAGGTGCCGGTCGTCATTCGTACGGCGAAGGGCACGCGAGTTGAGACCGTTCGGCTCGACGCAGGCGGCGCTCCCTTCACGTTCACCTTCCCCGCCGACAGCGAACCGCTTGCTCTGGACCTCGATCCGGAGTTCGACGTCTTTCGCAAGCTCGATCCCCGGGAGACGCCGCCATCCATCGGCCAGATCTTTGGCGAACCCCACATCCTCGCCGTCCTGCCCTCGAAGGCTCCGGCGGATCGACAAAAGGCCTATCGGGACCTGGTCGAAGGGTGGCGCACCGACAGCCATGTCATCGACGTGAAACTTGACGCCGATGTCGCGGCTCTGCCAAAGGATCGCGCGGTGTGGCTGCTGGGGCGCGAAAACAAGTTCGCGCCCGCGATCTTCGGACGCATCCTGAAAGACGGCGCCACCGAGATTCAGATCGATGGCGAAAAGATGTCGCTTGCCGGCCACTCGGTCGTTCTCACCGAGCGTCATCCGGACAATATGGAGAAGGCGATCGGCTGGATCTTCGGCGAGCCGCTGACCTCGATGCCTGGGCTCGGTCGCAAGCTCCCGCATTACGGGAAGTACTCCTATCTCGGTTTCGACGGTGAGGAACCGGTCAACGTCTTGAAGGGCCAGTGGTCGCCGTCCGACTCGCCCCTGCATATGGACCTTCGCCCCACGACCGCGCGAAGCAGCGTCATTCCGGCCATGACGCTCAAGGCCCGGGCGGCCCTCACCGACCTGCCGCCGGTCTTCTCGCAGAAGGCCTTGATGGAACACGTCGAGTTCCTCGCCTCCCCGAAGCTTCAGGGCCGGGGGCTCGGCAGCGAGGGGATCACGACCGCCGCGGCCTACATCGCCGATCGCTTCAAGGCGATGGGCCTTTCGCCCGGTGGCGACAACGGGACCTGGTTCCAAAAGTTCACGGTCGAGAAGGGGCCGCAGGGCACGCCGGTCGAAACCGTCAATGTGATCGCTGTGATGCCCGGATCGAAGGCCGAATGGAAGAACCAGTCCGCCATCCTCTCCGCGCACTATGACCATCTCGGGCTGGGCTGGCCGGATGTCCACAAGGGTGACGAGGGCAAGCCGCATACAGGCGCCGACGACAACGCGAGCGGCGTGTCGGTCATGCTCGAACTCGCGAAGGCGCTCAAGGCCTCGGGCCAGCCGTCGCGGACCCTGATCTTCATCGCCTTCTCGGCCGAGGAGGCGGGCCTGCGGGGTTCTGCCTACTACGTGGAACACCCGCGCCTGCCTCTGGACCAACTCATCGGCGTGATCAACCTTGACACCGTGGGCCGCCTCGGAAGCGACAAGGTTTCGGTCCTGGGCACGGGCACGGCCTCGGAATGGCAGCACATCTTCCGCGGCGCGGGCTTCGTCACCGGCGTCGAGAGCCGGCTGATTCCCGACTCCATGCAGTCCTCCGACCAGACGAGCTTCATCCGCAAGAACGTCCCTGCGATCCAGCTCTTCACCACAGTGGGCGCCGACTACCACCGCCCGACGGACACCGCCGACAAGATCGACGCGGCCGGCCTTGTCAAGGTCGCGTCATTCGCGCGCGAGGGCATCGCGTATCTCGCCGAGCGCGAGACGCCCCTCACAAACACGATTCCCAGGGCCCCGGGAGGGGCGGCGCCGGCAGCCCAGGCGCCACCGTCGGGAGATCAGGCTCAGGGGCGGCGGGTGAGCTTCGGAAGCGTGCCTGATTTCGCCTTCACCGGCCCTGGCGTCCGGGTGGGAGGCGTTGTGCCGGGCTCGCCTGCGGAAAAGGCGGGCCTCAAGGACGGCGACGTCATGATGAAGCTCGACGCGGTGGAAATGACCGGTCTGCAGGCCTTCTCCGACTTCCTGAAGACAGCGAAGGCGGGCCAGGTGGTGACAGTCGCCCTCGTGCGCGAGGGCAAGCCCATGACGCTCGGCGTGACTCTCGTCGAGCGGTAAGCCGAGCGGCAGGCAGAACGGGCCGCCGAGGCGGATCTACAACCCGAGTTCCCCGATCGGCAGGGG
>CAZFQH010000603.1:0-2590 GCA_964520805.1 uncultured Acidobacteriota bacterium
ATCGCACCCTTGGGTGCTCTGTCGAGATGTCCACTTTTTCGGGGCAGGGTCACAACAAGGACGTTTCACCAAGAGGGAAACCTGAAGGAGGGACATGCAGATCGTATTCGAAGGGCGCGAAAACGCTCCCAGCAACCTTATCTGCGAGGCGGAGATTCAATTCGACGTAAGCGTACTGCCCGGCGCTGGTCTCAATTGCTGATTGTGATCTTGATGTCCGTTGCAGCAACGCCCAACGCCGCAGCAAGTCGCCGCTTGGCCTCGGCAATGGTCAGCGGCGCCTCGGCAACCGTCGTCTCGTCCGAACCCTCTGCCGAATCCGAGAGCGAGTCGGTCGCCTGGCCCGGCAACGGCACCTTGGCGATGGGCGGATGAGCGAGGCCAAATCCTCCACCCACGAGCGCGACTGGGTTTTCGGACTCCTTCTCGTACAACGACAGCCAGATTCCCCGCCCGACAGGCAGGGTGTGCCCGGCCTTCCTGCGAGCCGCATAAGCGCGATCGAAGCGTTCTCGCATCTCGTCCCCGGGCACCAAATGCACCTGTGCGAACTGGGGGTTGACTTGGTCGTCCACGCTCGCCGCGACCACGTAGTCCACCTCGGCAAGCGTTGCCCATGCCCTATCGTCTGACGTGCGAGGGAAAGCTATCCAGGTGTCCTGCGAAGTGCGGATCGACACCGTTTTCTGAAGCTTGCCCTTCGTGATGCGCCGAACGCTCGACTTGCCTGAACGCACGATGCGCTCGATGCGCTCGACTTTCCAGTCCTCTTTCTCTAGCGCCTCAAGTGCAGATTGAAAGAGGAAAGTCCTTAGTGAGATCTTTTTGGGTGCGACTCTCGTATGACGTCATCGCGATGATCGTGCCCGCACCCCGGGACACTGTGGGGCGGCATCGAACTTCCACAATCATCCTTTCTAAGTTATTTTTCAAGAGAGGACTGGAGTATTACAGAAGAACTCCGGATTTATCACCTCTCTCTAGAGAGAAATTAGAGAGAGCAGAGCACCGGGCCACGAAGACCGCGGTCTCGAATCTCTCAATACGGGTTCCTGAGTTTGCAAAATCCCCACAGATCGGTGAATATCTCACCATGCTCCCGCGACACATTGAACTGTCCGTGCGTCGAGCGATGGCCGACACTCCTGTGGTGCTGCTCAATGGCGCACGGCAGACGGGCAAGACAACCTTGGCCGAGGCGACCGCCGAAGAAACGGGCGCTCAGTACTTCACGCTCGACGATGCAGCGACACTCTCGCTGGCGGCGGGTGACCCGACCGGGTTTATTCGCAACTTGCCCGGCCCCGTCGTCATCGACGAGATTCAAAAGGCGCCCGCCTTGTTTCCAGCCATCAAGCGTGCGGTGGACAAGAACCGGACGGCCGGTCGCTTCCTGCTGACCGGTTCGGCGAACGTGATGACGCTGCCGGCCGTGTCCGAATCTCTGGCGGGGCGCATGGAGATCATTCCCCTCTTCCCTTTCTCGGCAGGCGAACTGGCGGGCCGGCGTGAGGGATTTGTTAAGCGTTTATTCGAGGGCGGTCTGGCGACGGTGAAGGCCCCGAAAGCCAGGGACGACCTCGCGGAACGACTGGTGCGCGGCGGTTACCCGGAAGCGGTCCGGCGTAACGACGAGGATCGTCGGGCCGCGTGGTTCGCCTCGTACATCTCCACGATCCTGCAACGGGACGTGCGCGACCTGGCACGTGTGGACGGGCTGCACGCCTTGCCCAACCTGCTCAAACTCCTGGCCGCACGAACGTCCGGCTTGCTTAACCTCGCGGATGTCGGCCGCGACATCTCTCTGCCCCACACGACCCTGACGCGCTACATGGCGCTGCTCGAGACCGTGTTCATGGTCCATCGGCTCCCGCCGTGGTCCGAGAACCTGGGCAAGCGGCTGGTCAAAGCGCCGAAGCTCCACATCGTAGACAGCGGCCTCGGCTGTCACCTGGTCGGCGCCAACGCCAAGCGGCTGAGGGAGGACCGGTCGCTCCTTGGGAGAGTGGCCGAAACGTTCGTAGTCGGTGAGCTTCGCAAGCAACTTTCGTGGAGCGATCCACGAACCACGCTGTACCACCTGCGCACCGCCACCGGCTCAGAGGTAGACGTCGTCATCGAGAGGACCGACGGCGTCGTAGCGGCCATCGAGGTGAAGGTGAGCGCCACCGTCGCCGCTTCGGACTTTGCGGCACTTCGAGCTCTGCGTGACCAACTGGGCAAACGTTTCGGCTCCGGAGTCGTCTTGTACACGGGTGAGAAGACCGTGCCGTTTGGAGACAAACTGTGGCTCGTGCCGTTCCCTGTTTTGTGGGCGGAGTAGACGTATGGTGGATTCTTTTCGAGAGTTCTTCCTGCTCATCGTCCTCGTTCACTCGGAGATTCATTTGAATGCGGACAACCATTGAAAAAACGTAACTTGCGGAAACACTAGACGCTCGATCCGCCACAACCGCTCGAAAACACCCTTAGCGGAGCAAATGCGGTACGCGCGCCATGACAAGGGCCCCCCGCCCAGCAGGTGACGCGATACGCTTCCCCGTGAGGTGTCCTATGGTGTCCTTCCGGCAAGCGTGCATGAAATGGGGTA
>CAZFQH010000604.1:0-2581 GCA_964520805.1 uncultured Acidobacteriota bacterium
GTCGGCCTCCGGTAGTTCACTGTTCGCCTCTTCCATCTCCAGAAGCTTGTCGTAGGGCACGTCCGCCTCGGCGAGCAGCACGTTCATGTGGCCCGGCATGCGGCCGGCCACGGGATGGATGGCGAAAACGACCTTGACGCCCTTCTTGACCAGCGAATCGTGAAGCTCGCGAACCTTGTGCTGTGCCTGCGCCACCGCCATGCCGTAGCCCGGGATGATGACCACCAGATTTGCGTTGGCCAGAATGGACGCGGCCTCCTCGGTGGTGGTGCTTTTGACCGGCTTCGCATCGACCTTTCCGGCGGGGCCGGTTTGAACCTGGCCGAACGCCCCGAAAAGCACGTTCGAGAACGACCGGTTCATAGCCTTGCACATGATGATGGACAGGATGAGACCCGAGGCGCCATCCAGGGAGCCCGCGATGATGAGCAGCTTGTTGTCGAGCGCGAAGCCCATGGCGGCAGCCGAAAGCCCGGCGTAGGAATTCAGCAGGGCGATCACCGTGGGCATGTCGGCGCCCCCGATCGGCACGATCAGCAGGATGCCGAAAGTGAAGGCGAGAATCGTCATCACCGGGAACAGCAGGGTATTGGCCGGGTTGATCACGAGCGCCACGCCCGTGAGGAGGGCCACACCGAGGACAGCCAGGTTGACGATGTTCTGGCCCTTGTAAGTGATGGGGCGCTGGGGAAGGATCTCTTGCAGCTTGCCAAACGCCATCAGGCTGGCGCTGAAGGTCAAGGAGCCGAGCAGCACCTCGATGACGAGGGCGAACATCGTGAACCGATCGAGAACATCGTGCCGGAGGGAGTACTCGGCCGTGCCGACAAGGGCGGCGGCGAGCGCGCCGAAGGCATGGGACAGCGCCGTCCGTTGGGGTACTGCGGTCATGGGCATGAGCGCCATGGGTATGCCGATCATGGCGCCGAGGACAAGAGCGATGCCGATGTATCGGTAGCTCACAATCTCCGGCGACAGCAGGGTGCCGCCGATCGCCAGAGTCATGCCGATGGCACCGATGATCACGCCGCGCATCGCGGTGGGAACGCTGGAGAGCCACTTGAGGGCGAGAATGAACGCCGCAGACGCGGCGAGATACGCGATGGAAATGAACGTTTCGTTCATTTCTTCGGTGCCTTTCTTTTGAACATCTTGATCATGCGGAAGGTGATGAGGTAGCCGCCGGTCACGTTGATCATGGAGCAGGTGACCGCGAGGGTGCCGAGAATGGTGGACAGGGTGGTCTCGGCGCGTCCGGCGATGATCAGGGCACCCACTATGGAGATCGCGGAGATGGCGTTGGTGAGCGACATCAAAGGGGTGTGAAGGAGCGGTGACACCCGCTTGATCACTTCGAGGCCCACGAAGGTCGCAAGGAGGAAGACATAGAGGGAGGACAGGATGTCGGGGGTGTGAGTCATGCTTGGAGGCTCCACTTTCGGTTGGCTCAGGAAGAGGTCATCGGTCCCTAAGGGAAGAAGTTCAGGAGGCCACCGCGGCCGCAAGCCCAAGGGCTTCGCGTACCCCGGGCTGAACCACGTCGCCTTCACGGGTGACCAGGACCTCGCGCACGATTTCGTCCTCGGTGTTGAGGACAAGCTCTCCCTTCCTGACGATCAGCTTCAGGAAGTTGAGCAGATTGCGCGAGTACATCTGGCTCGCATGCGATCCGAGGTTCGAGACGACGTTGATCGGACCGAGGACGTGGACGCCGCCCAGGTTCTCGGTTTGGCCCGCCTTCGTGATCTCGCAATTCCCGCCGTTTTCGGCCATCAAGTCGACAACCACCGAACCTGGACGCATGGCTTCGACCATGGCCCGGGTCACGAGAACAGGGGCTTTTTTGCCCGGCACCCCCGCGGTCGTGATCACAACATCGCTGTCCGAAACGGCCTTCAGCATGGCCGCGCGCTGGCGCGTGAGAAAGTCCTCGCTCACCGCCTTCGCGTAGCCGCCCGTGCCCTCGGCTTCTTTCGAGTCCACCTCGATCTCGAGAAACCTGGCGCCCAGGGAGGCAACCTGCTCCCTGGCGGCCGAGCGTACGTCGTAAGCGAGAACGGAGGCGCCCAGCCTCTTCGCGGTGGCGATGGCGGAAAGGCCGGCGACGCCTGCTCCCATGACCAGGACGCGCGCCGGCGAGAGGGTGCCGGCAGCAGTCATCATCAGGGGGAAGACGCGAGGCAAGGCGTCAGCGGCCAGAAGGACGCCGCGGTATCCCAAGCAGTGTGGCCATAGACGACAACACATCCATCGACTGGGCCCGGGTAATACGCGGCACGAGCTCGAGGGCCATGGTCAAAGCGCCACTCTTCGCGAGGGCCGCGTGAGCCGCCGGGTTCGAAAGGGCATCGCCCTTGCCGATGAAGAGTTGATCGCGCTTGCCGGGGCCCTCAAGGCCGGTCTGGGGCGAGACGAAGAGCACGATCTGACTTGCGGCCAGGAGGTCGGCGCGCGACTTCGCGATGGTGGCTCCCGCCGCTTCGTAGGCCGCATCGGTGTAAGCGGACGAAGTACCCGCACCGGCCTCGATCATCACCTCGGCTCCGATGGCCTTGACGGCTTTGAGGTCGCCCGGCACGAG
>CAZFQH010000605.1:0-2579 GCA_964520805.1 uncultured Acidobacteriota bacterium
CCTTCTTCTTGAGCAGGTCGTCCACCCGCGCGATCGCTCCGTCGGTCAGCTTCTGGGTCTCGGCTTCGGCCTGCTTCTCATCGTCTTCCGAAATCTCCGCCGCCTTCTTCATCTTCTTGATGTGGTCGTTGGCATCGCGCCTCACGTTGCGGATCGCGACCTTGCCCTCTTCGGCCGCTTTGTGGGCGATCTTCACCAAAGCCTTGCGGCGCTCTTCGGTGGGGGTCGGGATGGGGACGCGGATGAGCTTGCCATCGGTGGCCGGATTCAGATCGAGGCCCGAGGTGCGGATGGCCTTCTCGATGACGGCCACGAGGCCCGCGTCCCAGGGCTGGATCGTGATGAGCGAGGGGTCGGGAACCGCGATGTTTCCGACCTGGTTGAGGGGCGTCATGGTCCCGTAGTAGTCGACCTTGATCGAGTCGAGCATGGAGGCGTTCGCCCGCCCCGCCCGCAAAGAGTTGAACTCTTTGCGCACCGACTCGACCGCACTTTCCATGCGGTGCTTCGCGTTCTCGATGGTTTCTTTCACTGTCGCCATTTTTGGTTCAGGCCTCTCCTGAGGATAGTGCTTTGAAAGGGTTAGTCGCAGACCAGCGTTCCGACCTTTTCTCCGGTGAGGACGCGCTTCAAGAAGCCCTTCTTCTTGATGTTGTAGACCACGATCGGGAGTTTGTTCTCCATGGCGAGGGCGATGGCGGTTTTGTCCATCACCTTGAGCCCGCGCTGGATGACGTCGATGTACTTGATCTCCGCGAACTTCTTGGCCTGGGGAAACTTCAGGGGGTCGACGTCGTAGATGCCGTCGACCCGCGTTCCCTTCAGGATGACCTCCGCTTTGATCTCGGTGGCGCGCAGAGCGGCCGCGGTGTCGGTGGAGAAGTAGGGGTTGCCGGTGCCCGCGGCAAAGATCGCGATACGGCCCTTTTCGATGTGACGGATGGCGCGGCGCCTTATGAAAGGTTCCGCTACCTGACGCATTTCGATGGCCGAGAGCACCCGGGTCGCGAGGCCCGCACGTTCCATGGCGTCCTGAAGAGCGAGGCCGTTGATCACGGTGGCGAGCATACCCATGTGATCGGCGGAGACGCGGTCCATCCCGTAGGCGGCATCGGACACGCCGCGGAAGATATTCCCCCCGCCGACCACGATGCCCATCTCGACGCCGAGGGCGTGGGCTTCGCGGATTTCCTCGGCCAGATAGTCGGCGAACGCGCGATCGATCCCAAAGGTCTTGGCTCCGAGGAGGGCTTCCCCCGATAGCTTGAGGAGGACCCTTTTGTAGACCGGTTTTGGCCCCCCCTGGTTCCGCCCCGCTTCACGGGTTTTGGGTGAGGCCGGGAGCGACCCGCCTTGCGTCTTCGCCGGTCGGGCCGCTCTTGGTTTCGCCATGCCCTAAGGCTACTCGGTCGGGCTCGCTGGTGTCGCGTCGCCCACGCGGAAACGCGCGAAACGACGGACCAGGATGTTCTCCTTGATCACGGCGACTTTTTCCTGGATGAGCTGCCCAACCGTGGCCTTGGGGTCTTTCACGAACGCCTGCTCGAGGAGGCAGTTGGTGGCGTAAAAGTCCTTGAGCTTGCCTTCCGCGATCTTGTCGGCCACCGCTTCCGGCTTGCCCGCGGCGACGGCCTGGGCGCGGTAGATCTCTTTTTCCTTGTCGATGATCGCCTGCGGAACCTCTTCCTTGGTCACATAGTTGGGCGCCGCCGCCGCGATGTGCATCGCGATGTCGCGCACCATGGCCTGGAAGTCCTCGTTCTTCGCGACGAAGTCGGTTTCACAGTTGATCTCGACCAGCACGCCCACTTTGGCGCCCGGGTGGATGTAGTGCCCGATCATGCCCTCGCTGGCAGTGCGGCCGGAGCGCTTGGCGGCGGCGGCGAGACCCTTCTTGCGGAGGACGTCCTGGGCTTTGTTCATATCACCCTGGGCTTCGACGAGGGCGCTCTTGCAATCCATCATTCCCGCGCCGGTTTGCTCGCGGAGGAGTCGGACGGATTCAGCTGTGATGTTCATGGGTCTCCTGCTCTTGCCTCGCCGGCGAACGCATGCTCGCGGGGGAAGGTGATCTTTCGAAGGTTAGAAATGGATGCCCCCTGTCTCGGATTCCTTCGGGGCGTCTCAGGAACCAAAAGAGGGGGCAGGTACGACCAAGGCGGGGGGACTCCCGGAGGAGCCCTTGCGTTAATGCTTAGACGATGGCTTCGGTTGAAGCCGCCGCAGCGGCTGCTGCTGCGGCGACTGCGGCCGCAGCGGCGGCGGCCGTCGCTGCATTGGCCGCTGCGGCGGCCGCATTGGCCGAGGCGGTGGCCGCAGAACGCGCGCGCGCGGTCGCCGCCATCTCGGCCGACTTGGCTTCGCGAAGGGAGCGTCCGGCCACCACCGCATCCGCCATTTTGCTGGCGAAGAGGCGGATCGAGCGGAGTGCGTCGTCGTTGCCCGGGATCACGTAATCCACGAAGTCGGGGTTGCAGTTGGTGTCGACGATACCCACCACGGGGATGCGCAGCTTGCGGGCTTCGGCCACCGCGATCGCCTCATTCTTCGTGTCGACCACGAAGATGACGTCGGGCAGG
>CAZFQH010000606.1:0-2574 GCA_964520805.1 uncultured Acidobacteriota bacterium
CTCCTAAAGTTGGGTGGCCTCGGTGGACACAACAGGTCTGCCAGTGCCCGCATCGGCGCGATACCGCAACTTGTGCCTCCGTCTAGCCGAACGCCGAATCACTGAAGGAGGCGCAATCGGACGCCAAGCAGGACCTCGGTCCCCGCCCTATTATCGTGGAAGAATCCATAGCGCTGGAGCTTAGCCGTTGCAGTGAGTGCGAATCGGTCACTGAACGATCGCTCGACTCCGAGTAGCAAATGCCCCTCTGGGACGTCTTCGTCTCCCCGCCTGAGATCGGCAATTCCTATGCCAAGGGAGACCTCCCACCGATTGAACACGTGGTAGGCCACTAGGCTCAGACCAAAATAGTGGTTACGGCCAAGGTGGAATGGATCTGGAAGCCGGAGCGTACCGATCGAGGCTTGAAGACGCGTTGGCCCGGGGGTCCGAACCGCCAGGCCGCCTCCCAGCCACAAGCCAGACTGCCGACTGTAACCCGTGCCCCTGCCGCCAAGCACCATCGCAGAGACGCGGTCGCCCGAAGCTGCGCTTGCAGAATCGCCTGCCAGGACGGAGACCGCAACCGCGACCGTCAGCGCGCGGGCTCGCATTCGAGAACCCCCCAAAGCTTTCGGCAATGCCCGGTTAGGAAGGCGCCGTACCAGGACTTATAGGGTTCATTCGTTGCGGGGAACGTCGGGGCGATCTCGGAGTACTGGGCGACATGACTTGAGTCGAAGTCCCAACCACGGACGACCCTGGACATTCTGCGGCCTTCCTTAACCTTGTCGAACTCCTTTGCGGGAAATGCCCAAAACCATTGATTCCGGAGCTCCGTGTTCTTGTCCGGATCCTGGTACTCGGCGAAGGCGAGTTGCTCCCACGTGAGCCGGGCTTCCGGCACACGATCAGTCCCGTAGTAGAGCACTTGACTTGGGTACCGTGCCCCGGAGAAGACCCGGACGAAGCCATCTCCGATAGTTACGACATCTCGGCGCGTCCGCGTCGGCGAGCCCGTTCCTGGAGCCCAGAGAACCGAGCCGGTGGTGATAGTGCCGGATAACACGTGCTGGCCCCAGAAAAGAGTAAGTCGATCGTCTCCCTGAAACTCGATGATGGGCTCAGATGTATCGCCGTTCGGGAGAATCACAGGCGACCCTTGCCATAACAGACTGATAAGTCCGCGGTCGTCAAGGCGACCAAGGGTAACCTCGATAGCTGACGGTTTTCTCCAGGCGAACGCGACAAGACCAGAGTCGCTCACTGCCACGGAGGCCGCTGTACCGACGCCCGCGACTTCCTTCTGGGTCCACCGGACGCGGCCGGACGCGTCATACTGACCCGACCAGTACCCGATCACTGATGGAAGCCGTTCATACTGAAAGGTCGCGACTATCCGCCCATGGGAGTTCGCGCCAATCCCAGGGTCGAACCCGTGCTCGGCGAGATAGGCCAGGCGGCTGCTATTGGAGTACCTAGGGAGAAAGTTGGCACCACCTGACACCACCGCCATTACGCGACCGCGAAGCGCCTGTACCGAGGGCCATGAATCCCCTAAATCAGTCGGCCTAAAGATCTTCTCCGCAAAAGATCTCCGCAAAATCTCGTTGAAGTCGTCAAAGTCTCCCTCGCGGGGTCGGTTGTCATCAATCGCGTCCTTAAAATCGAACGTCACGGTCAGAGGCGCTGCTGAAGGGTTCGCCGTCATCCAATCGGAGACCTGGCTAAGCCAAGGCGATAGCTCGTTCGTATTCGGGTTTGGTGAACTGTGGTCCACCTCGTCTCCGACACTGAAGTGGCCAATCTGAAAGTCTTGCCGAGAAGCGAATCCGTCGTCGTGAAGATCGAATTCAATGGAGCGGATCGGTGTAGAGGAAATCGCCGAATCCAGCTGCCGAAGAATCGATCCCCTGGCGCCCGCTATGTTCCCGGAATAGCTGTTGTGGGTTGTCGCGAAGATCGCTTGGTTGAAGGGCACGTCAACGATTCCAGCGGCCTCCAGGTTGCACGCGCCCAGATTTAACGAGTCACCTGTTACGCCAAGTTGCCAAGTGCGGAACCCGGTCGGCGGCGCGGGCGCGGAGCACGCGGGACACCTGCGTCGCCGTGCCCGAGTCTGCCCCTCGAATTCGATGCTGCACGTCCAGCCAGTCCCGCACTTGTCCTCGCAAGTGAATTCCTCGCACAATCCTGCGTCGCACGTTGTGTCCGCCTCACACACCTGGCGAGTCGCGGGGTTGTTCACAGGATCGCCTTCGTCATGAATGCTCGCCACGATGAATTCGCCGCATTCGGTGCCGGTTGGGCTTACCTTGGCAACCGCCGACGCGCCGAAATACTCCCACCCGTTGACCGCCGTCGCATTCTGGGCCTTGACGAAGCCTGTGCCACCCGATGTTTGCCCGACAGAGGAGCCTTCGAGAATAGTTTCGACGCGCAATAGGTTCGAGAACGTGTCGAGATCGACTTCGGTGATTCCAAAGCCATAGACGCCGTCGGCTTCGGTGCCGGACTGCACCGATACAATGCCCGAATAAATATGTCTCGACCCATTCGGACACGCCCCGCAGTCGAGCGTTCCGCTGCAGCCGT
>CAZFQH010000607.1:0-2570 GCA_964520805.1 uncultured Acidobacteriota bacterium
CGCACGAGTTCGTGGTGCCGAGATCGATTCCAATTACTTTGCCCATAATTTCTGTGTTTCTCCTGTTCGACGAGGGGAGAATAGGCGAACTAGTTGGTACGTGTCAAATCATTTTTTATGAGCGTAAGTGAATCATATTCGTCCCTAAAGAACCTCACGACGCGGTTTCGATCCGCCAAAGAGACTTCACCGACTCCGGTGGACCTCTACAATGTCGACCACCGGGTCGGGAGCTTGCAGGGATCAGAGGGGCCTGACCTTCACTGGAGCCCTGCGAAGATATCCACGCCAACGCGCAAACGGTTCGGTTCCGGCGGTCGGTCCATCCAATGGGACGCTGAGTCGGCGATGGCCTGAGCGAACTCAGCCCGGACGAACTTGTAGCGGTCTACAACCCGGTCCCCCCCCTCGACCTTGATGTAAAGCCCCTCCATGAAGCGCGACCCCGCACTCTGCGCTGTGAGCTGGGACGGACCGATCAGGCTTATCAGGTCGGATATCCGAGCGATGGGCCCTTCGTGGAGTACGGGTGCCGACAGCACCTTGGTCCCGTCCCAAAAGACTCGTCGTCGTGCCGCCGATAAGAAGACGCTCTCGTCCCGATCGAAGACGTCGAACTCGATGAAGAAATGGGGAAGAGAATCGTAGAAGACGGTATGCCGGGCGTAGAGCCACTCGCCGTAGGCGATATACCGTCGGCCGAGGACGTCAAAGAGGGCGCCATTATGGGCCTGAGCCCAGCTCTTGAGCAGGTCGAACTGTCGTTCTCTCGGGCCGCCCGTCAGGAAGTGACCCCGGCTCTGGAGAAGCAATCGGCCATCATCATCGAACGAGATCCCGCAGTTCGCACCATCCATCTTCTCCTCAACCACCAGATGCTTCCCTTTGATGTTCGCGAACGGGGTCGAGCCCAGATCCTCGTCGCCAGGCTGAAGACGCGAGCCTTCGAGGTGAGGCGTGCGCGGGTACTTCAGCATTTCGGTCATGGATCAGACCGTGGCGAGTAAGACGATGGGGTCGAGGAGTGCATCACCTTGACCCGATCGGCGCGGCCTTGCTCGAAGCGGCTCCCGAGTTCTGGCCCGCTGAACACAAGCGCTCGGCTTGAGAGGCTTTCTTGAGCGTGAGCGCGCGACGCAAGGATCAGGACCGAGGCGTCGAGATACGTGAGCGTCACTCGCGAGAGTCGTCCTCGCTGTATCCGCCCCGGTGCAAACGCAGTTCTTCGAGAATTTCCTCTTTGGTGAGAAGAGGAATGCCGCTCGCCACAATGCGTGCTCGGATCGCGAGCAAGTCCTCTCCCAACGTCGTCCTCGATTTCGGTGCCTCATCCTCATCAACGATACGGACATGAAGAATACGACGCGCCTTCAGGGCCAAAGGCACCGGCTCTTGCAGCTTGAAGACGCCGTCGTCATTGACGAGGGTCAACGTTGGTCCCAGAGTCTCCATGAGGGGAATTGTATGCCGGTCAAGCGGGCCGCCCGCGCCGCCGCGGGCGACGGTGGAGGCTCGTCGGTACCACGCCCGAGGGAAGGATGCCGATGTCCGCCGCTTGGAATCAAGTCGCGCTTCGCGTCCAAGGAGAACATCCACGCCACGGCACGCCTCGAACGATTCTGGCGGACACTCAAGGACATCACCCGGCTCCGCGCCCCCTACCGACCCGCCGATTTTCGAGAGCTCGAACGGAGACTCTCCGTCTTCCTCACCCACTACGTCTTCTTTCGCCCCCATCGCGGTCCCGGAATGGACGGCGCCACTCCCGCAGAAATCTTCGCCGGGCGAGAACCCGCAGTGAAGAGCGCAAAGTCGCCTCCGCGCGGACGCCAAGGCGAAGGACCAAAGGATCTCGGACTGACGATGTCTCCTTCCGTCGGCGACCAGGAACTACCCGTTCCATCTCACACTCCACTCGTCAGCCCGAACTACCGCGCTACGGAAAAATCTGAGAATCCGGTCATCCAGTCAAACGAAATAGCGTGAGAACCAACACTGGCCAGCGCCGCCGTGAAGCTCGTACCACAGCACCGCCGATTGGTCGAGCGCCGACCGCCCCCAACACAATCGCCGCATGAACAACATCAGACTTCCAGAAACCCTTGGGCCGCTCAAACAAGCGCGCGAGGAAACATTCCAAACGGTCGCCAACCGCGCCATCCTTAAGGCCGCAAGGCTGATGGGCACAGCGGGCGCCACTCACCTCGCCGCCTTCCGCGGACGCGACGGCGGATTTGAAGATCTTGCTTCGCGTCTTCAAGAAGCCGAGATCAAGCAGAACATCGCCTGGGTGATCATCGGCTTGCTCAAAGTGGTCCCGCCGCTCACCTTCAAGGACTTCGAGACGCGGACCGCAATCGCCCTCTACTACTACATCCACTTCCGACCACAGCGCGCAGCCTCCCCTTGGGGGACACCAGCCTCGGCGGCACCCTGCCCAGACCTTCTACGGCGTCAAACCGGGTGTCACGACTGCTCCACCTCGCGGTCTTGAAGGCGAGGTCGTTCAGCCCTCTCCGGAACGTGTCAACACGGGTGAGACACCGAGGGTTGGAGTTTAGGGAGCAATT
>CAZFQH010000608.1:0-2570 GCA_964520805.1 uncultured Acidobacteriota bacterium
CCTGGCCCGGACCGGAGGCGGCCTGGGCCAGGAGAATGAACAGGCCGGGCCAGGTCGCCTGATGGATCATCGTGCGAGATTAGCAGCCGGCCGGGGCAAGGGGACCCCCCCTAAAGGCTCATCTCCCGGGTTAGTACCGCTCACGGCCCTGCGCTTTCGCGAAAGGAGCTAGTCACACCGCCGTCGTCGTGTCGTTCCAGCGGAGGGACAGGCACGAAAACCCCGCGTCCAGACGAGCGATCTGTTCGTTGGGGAGTGGGACGACACGGTAGCCCGCAGTGGTCAGCCGTTCAGCGGTACGAGGGAAATCCCGTCCCACCAGAACGCGGTCGTTCACGCGCAGAGAGTTCGCCGCCGCCTCTTCGCCCTCAGGAGTCAGGATCACTCGATACCCTGTGAAGACCTCCGAGGCGGCGAGGCGAGCGGTCGACAAAACGGTCTCCTCGTCCAGTAGCGAGCAGTCCGTCTTGAAGTGGAGCACGCCTGGAGGTGTCGTCACCACGCGGCCCCGACGGCCCAGCTGCTCGAGAAGGCCCAGCAGCGCCATTGCACCCGCTTCGTTGGTGCGCGCAGAGAGGCCGATCAGAACCTCGCTGGGCGTCGTCAGAACATCCCCGCCCTCCGCCGTCCCGTCCACGAGTTCGAGCACGCGCTCGAACCGGCGGCGCAATTCAGGTTCGATGGCTTGCCCTTCGTCGCGCCGCGTGGGAGCGCCGGGCCGAAGCACGATCGCCCCCGCGGTGAACACGAGTGCCGCGTCCTCGACGAAGATCGAATCCGGAAACGCATCCAGCGCTTCGAGCCTCGCAACCGTCACCCCCGCACTTTCGAGGGCCGCCACGTAGGCCTCGAGTTCGCCCTGCACCCCCGCAAGGGTGGGATCCCCACGGTCCTGGGCCCGCAGGCCTCGTACCACGGAGGGCGAAGGCGAACGCACAAGCGCGCGGTTGAAATCAAAGACGAGAGGCATTCGTATGTGCCCTCACCGGTTTATCAGCACGGGCGCTTCGGCGGTGGCAGATTGGTTGGTGGCGGGATCCCGGAATGTCAGGCGCAGTGTGGAAAGACCGGGCGGACCTTGAGGGGCCACCACCGAGAGAACGTAGCGAAAAGCACCGTCAGGGTCCGCGACCACGCGCGGCGCGCCCTCAAAGGGCACGCTCCGCGGCGCTTCGCCCGGACGGACGAGTTCGGCAGTAACGTCGAGGGTGCCGGAAACACTAGCACCGGGGCGGCGAACGAACACACACACGTCGCGGACCACACCCGGCGAAAGCGAGCCCGGGCCCTCGGGCACAAAGGGCTCGCTGCCAATGCGGAAAGGAATCTCAAGGCGCGGCCGGTCTTTGGGCTGGAATGGCAGAGCCACTCGTCCACGGAGGGTCAGCATGAACATCGGTGGCGATACCGACAGCTGTCCCGGGACGAAATCCGAAATGGCCACCTGCTGCTGAACGGAGCCGGTCAGTCCCTTGCCGACTCGGACGAAGAACCGGAGATCCGCGGCCTTATGCGGGAAAGGGAACGCGGTGAGAAGGCTGAAGCCGGTTTTTCGAAGAGCATCGCCGAACTTCGAAAGATCCAGGGCTGCGTTGGCCGCGATGGAATCCAGAACGCGCCCCTCGCTCATGACGTACCCGAAAACCTCGATGGCGAGTTCCGTGCCCTGGACCGCTTTTGAGAAGTCCGGACCGGAGATTTGGAGGACCGCATGCACGACCGGCTTCCCTTCGGGATCCATCGCGGGCACCGCGGTGACGTGCAGACCAAGCGGCCCTCCGGTGATTCCCTTGGCAATGGCCTCGGCGGCTTGAGACCTGAAGACCCCCGCATCCGCCAGTGCCGTGGGGGCGGGCGGAACATACGAAGCGCGATGGGACACCTGCAGTCCCGGCCGCCGTACACGAATTTTCAGACTCCGCGATTTAGCGTCGCCGCTCGCGCTCGATACTTCCCCCGCCTCGAAGGCGATGACGTAGGACTTGCGGCTGATCCGGTCAACCTCGTGAAGAGCACGGCCGAAGTCGTTCGTGGGTTGGATGAAGTAGCCGCCGGTGTTCTTGGTGATGGTGGTGAGGGTCGTGCGACCGGAGGCGAGGTCGACGCCGGTTCGAAGATCCACCGAACCATCGACGGTGCGGCTGTCGCTGCGCCCAGTGCGGCTCGTGAGGTCGAGCGATCCGGGAATGCCGTGGAGGCTGATCGCGTGGAACACCACATCGCCGCGGCCTGCCTGCTCGAAAATCTGCTGCATCCTCGCGCGGTTGGGTTCGGATTCCGCCCGATTTTCCTGGCTAATCGCCACATTCCAGGCGGATTCGCGGAAACCTCCCGATAACAACACCATCTGCTTGCGGCCTTTGAGTAAGGAGAGTTTCCCGACCAGTTCCGCGACGTTTTCGAGGAAGGCCGCGACGCGCGTGGCATATTCTTCGGCATTGAGCTGGGTGAGAAGCGCGTCGAGCGCCGCCGCGTCCTCATCCGAACGCCCGCCGGTGGGGGCCAGGGTTCCAAAGCCGCCGCTCAAGCCAAGGGGATCAACGCCGGGGTTGCTCGCGACCCCCTTTCCT
>CAZFQH010000609.1:0-2570 GCA_964520805.1 uncultured Acidobacteriota bacterium
GGTTCGGCGGCTTTGGCTACCTTGCCCCCATTGTGGTCATGACCGCGAGCTACGCTTTGTTCCAGGCCGCCAACAACACCGCGATCATGGCCGAGGTCCGCCCAGACCAGCGCGGCGTCATCTCCGGCATGCTCAGCCTATCGCGCAATCTCGGGCTCATCACCGGCGCCTCGGTCATGGGTGCGGTGTTCGACTTCGCGGCCGCGACCGCCGACATCACTACGGCACCTCCCGAGGCGGTTGCGACCGGGATGCACACGACGTTCGCCGTCGCGGCGGGATTGATCGTGTTGGCGCTCGCGATCGGGCTCTCAATCCGTGCCGGCAACCTCCCCCTCCTCGCGCTGCGGACCCCGAAGCTCGTCGATTGAACCCTCCCGGAACGAGGTGTCCCGCGCGCCGGACCCAACACCTGCGGCTTGATCGCCGCCGAGGGCTCGGTTCTAATCGCCCGGCAGTCCGTGGTGAAAGTCGACCGCGAGCGAAAGTGAGAGATTGTTCGTCAGATCAAGGCGCCGAACCGCAGGAATACCCTGGAGTATTTCAAGGTTTGGCAACGCGGAGCTCTGCGGAAAAGATCATCTTTCGACGCGGAGAGACTTTCACCACGGGCTGCTAGCCTCAGCGGCGAGCAAGCCGGGGTGCGGGAGGTGGCCGTGGCAATTCGATGTGTGCGTTTCGACGGGCAGGGCGCCATGCGCGTTCTGGCGGACGTGGCGGAGGCGGTGCAGAGCCTCGCCGAGCCCGGGTTCGTGTGGTTCGACGTGGGCGGCCCCCGCCCCGAGGAGTTGACGCCGCTCGGCGCGGCCCTGAACCTGCACCCGTTGAGCCTCGAAGACTGCCTGGACGAGAACCAGATCCCCAAGCTCGACATCTTCCCGAACTACAGCTTCCTGCTCTTCAACCATCATGTCCCGCCTGAGCGTCATCATGACCGTCTTCATGCCCCTGACCCTGCTTGCGGGCATCGGCGGGATGTCGGAGTGGACGATGATGACGGGTGCTGAGAACTGGCCCATCGCGTACTCACTCTTCCTGCTGGGGATGGTCGTGATCGGCGGGCTCAACCTCATGCTGCTGCGATGGCTGAAGTGGCTATGACCCTTCACGCGACGCATTCCTTCCTGCCCGCGACCGAAGCCGAGGCCGCGGACAGGCTGACCCTTCACGCCGCTCAGCCCATCCGCGAACGGACGTTCCGCTGCGGCCATCCCGACATCAACGGCCATCACCACCTCCTGGTGACGCGCAAGCCCGAGAAACTCGCGGTCGCGAAGTAACAGGTTGCCTGGGTTGAGCGTGCGCCGGCTCCCCGCACTCGCGTCGCTGGCCCTCGTGGTGGCGGCGTTCGTGACGCGGGCCGCGCAAAGCCTCGGTTACGACGAGCTGTTCACGCTGTGGGTCGCATCGATGCCCTTGAGCGATCTCATTCATCAGGCGAACGTCGATGGCTTCACGCCGCCTCTGTTCTACGCGCTCGTCAAGCTTCTCTTGATCGCCGGCCTCGTCAACGAGGATCTGCGTGTTCTGCCCGCGTTGTTCGGCGGCCTTGCTGCCTATTCTGGCCTGCGGGCCGCGGGGCACCTCTTCGGTCCGGCCGCCAGATGGCTGGCCCTGAGCGTGATTTGCGGCTCGGCTTACCTGTTCACATTTGCCCAGGAACTGCGGCCCTACTCGGCGCTCCTCGCTTGTGGGTTCTACTTCCTGGGTCGGTTGGGCGGCCCCGCCAGTGAGAAAAGCGACATTCGGGCCGCCTTGGCCGCCCTGGTCGCCACCTCCTTGTCGTACCTGGGCCTCACCCTCGTGGTGGTGTGGGTCCTTGAGTGCGGTCGGCGGAGATCCCCATCTCAACTTGCTCTTGTGTGTCTCGCGTCTCTCGGCCTGTGCGCGGCCGGACTCGAGAAGGCCGTCGGACTTGCCGCGGCCGGGGTGCAATCGCGCATTGTGTGGCTCCAGGCCTTGCCCTCGCTGTCCGCCACTTTCTTTGGGCTCGCGCCAACTCCTTACGATGTCAGGACAGAGGTCGCGAGCTTGATTCTCCTGGCCGGTCTGATGGCTGCGGTGTGGCGAGCCCGGGCCGTCCCCTCCCTTGCTTTCCTCGCGCGAGCCTTCGTGATCTGCACCGTTAGTGTGATCGCTTTGGATGTCGTGGTTCCCATCGGCTTCGCTCCCCGTTACCTTGCTCTTCCGATGGCCGCGCTCCTCTTGCTGATCGTGGGAACCCTGCCTCACCTCGGACGCGCGGGATCAGTCATCGCCCTCCTCTTCCTGGGAGCGAACGGCTTCGCCGTCTACCGCTACCTCACGGTCGAGCCTCCCGCGCGCGAAGACTGGCGAGGAGCGATGGCCCGGCTCGACGAGCGCCTTGGATCCAAGGGTGTCCTGATCGCGTTTCCGTTTCATCACACCGCCGTGGCCGCGCATGCGTACGCTCCGAGGCTCACCCTGGCCGGCGGCTACACTTCCAGAACGGGGCCGGTCTTCTGGTACGAACCACCGGCGGCCTTCGCTGGCTACGATTTCTCGGGGCTGACCCCCCTCAGCGATCCGAACGAGGCGCTGCGCAGGCT
>CAZFQH010000610.1:0-2060 GCA_964520805.1 uncultured Acidobacteriota bacterium
CCCGATACGTCGCGGGTGATGGAAGGGTTCTCATCCTTGCGCGAGATCTTGTCGATCTCGTCGATGTAGATGATGCCTTCCTGGCACTTCTCGATGTCTCCGCCCGCGGCCTGGAGGAGTTTGAGAATGATGTTCTCGACGTCTTCTCCCACGTAGCCCGCTTCCGTGAGGGTGGTCGCGTCGACCATCGCAAAAGGGACCGCGAGCATGCGCGCGAGGGTTTGGGCGAGCAGGGTTTTGCCGGTTCCGGTGGGGCCGATCAGGAGGATGTTGGCCTTCTGGAGCTCCACATCGCCGCGGATCTTCTGTTTGGAGATCTGCAACCGCTTGTAGTGGTTGTGGACCGCCACCGCCAGCTTCTTCTTGGCGGTGTCCTGACCGATCACGTAGTCGTCGAGGAACTTCTTGACCTCGTGGGGCGCGGCCAGACTTCCCTTCGCCTTGGGAGTGGGCGTCTTTTTGTCGTCCGCGATAATGTCGTTGCAGACTTCCACGCACTCGTCGCAGATGAAGACGGTGGGACCGGCGATCAGCTTGCGGACATCGCCTTGATCCTTGTTGCAGAATGAGCAGCGCAACGTCTCGCCGTCATTTCTTTTCATGGTCGTCATCGGTGGGGGTGGACCCTTTGGATAGGAGGGCGGATTTCAGGGCGCATTCGCGGCGCGCGCGGGCTCAGGCCTTTTCCTTCTCTCGCTTGGCGATCACCTGATCGATGATCCCGTATTCGACAGACTGAAGAGGGTCCATTATGAAGTCGCGGTCGGTATCGGCGGCGATCTTCTCGATAGGCTGGTTGCAGTGGCGGGCCAGAATGGCGTTCAGGTTGTCCTTCATGCGCAGGATTTCCTTGGCCTGGATCGCGATGTCAGAGGCCTGGCCCTGGGTGCCGCCGAGCGGCTGATGGATCAGGATGCGCGCGTTCGGCAACGCGCAGCGCTTGCCCTTGGTGCCCGCGGCCAGAAGGATCGCCGCCATCGAGGCCGCTTGACCCACGCAGATGGTCTGGATGTCGGGCTTGATGAGTTGCATGGTGTCGTAAATGGCCATGCCGGCAGTCACGGAACCGCCCGGGCTGTTGATGTAGAGGTGAACGTCCTTCTCGGGATCTTCGGCCTCCAGGAACAGCAGCTGCGCGATGATCAGATTCGCGACGCCATCATCGATCGGCGTCCCGATGAAGATGATGTTGTCTTTAAGCAGGCGCGAAAAGATGTCGTAGGCGCGCTCCCCGCGGGCGGTCTGTTCGACCACCATCGGGACGAGCATGGCGTGGGTATCTCTCATTCGAAGTTGACTCTAGCAGCGGCCCGGATCATGTCGATAATGCGGCGATCGCGGGCCTGCGCGGTCAAACGCGCCTTTTGGTCTTCGTCCAGCCGGCCGGCCAGAGAGGCTTCGCTCGTTCGAGCCCGGGCGGCCAGGCGCTTGATCTGGTCCTGAACGTCGGCCTCGGTGGCCTCGATCTTCTCCGCCTTGCCGATGGCATCGAGGAGAATTTCGAGCTTTACCTGCTTCTCGGCTCCGCCGCGCTGTTCGGCCGCCACCTTGTTCCAGTCGAGATTGATCTTCTGGAGATCGATGCCCTGCTGCTGAAGGTTCTCGGCGAAGCGCCGGGTGCGCGCCTCGACCTGCTCGTCGACGAGACTCTGCGGAATGTCGAAGGTGGCGAGATCCGCCAGTTTGTTGAGCACGGCGTCTTCGATCTCGATGTCTTCGTTGTGCTTGAGAGAGCGCTCAAGGCGTTCACGGACGCTCGTTTCGAGGGCCTGGTAGTTGTCGAAGTTCAGATCCTTCGCGAACTCATCGTCTTTCGCGGGCAGGACCTTCACCTTGATGGCGCGGACGGTCACGTTGTAGTCGACGGTGCGGACGACGGGGGAGTTCGGGTCTTCGTTCTCCCGCTCTACCGCGCGAACCTCTTTGGATTCGCCGGCCTGGATGCCTTCAAGGGCCACGTTGAGTTCGTCGTGATTTCCGCTGTGCCCGATCTCGATCAGCGTGGCTTCACGCTTGCGGGCCTGGCCGGTGGAATGGTCGGTGACCTCGATGTCGACCTC
>CAZFQH010000610.1:2070-2568 GCA_964520805.1 uncultured Acidobacteriota bacterium
CTTCTGGGCCGGCCGATCCACTGCGGGCTCGAAGCGCGCGCCCGCATCGCGCAAGCGGTTGATCTCGGTGTCGATCATCTCCTCGCTGGCACTCTGCTTCTTGACGCTGACCTCGATGCTGCGGAAAGCCGGCACCGGGACCTCGGGAAGGACATCGAAGGTGATTCGGAACTTCAACGAGCCCTCGGGAGCGAGTTCGACCTTTTCGAGTTTCGGCGAAGCCACGGGGCGGAGCTTGTGCGCTTCGAGTTCCTTCGGCAGGTACTCGTTCGCGATCGCCTCCACCGCATCCTGCTCGACTTCCGCCTTGAACTGCCGTTTCACCACTACGAGAGGCACCTTCCCTGGCCGGAACCCCGGGATCTGCGCCTTGCGGGCGATGCTCTTCGCGCGCTTGTCGATTTCCCTCGAGACGACTTCCTTGTCGATGTCGAAGTCGATCGCCTTGCGGACGGAGTTTTCGGAGGTGAGTTCTGCTTTCAAGGTCTCTCTCTCGGG
>CAZFQH010000611.1:0-2565 GCA_964520805.1 uncultured Acidobacteriota bacterium
GACCTTCACCTGCACGGTGGCCTTGGTCCGATCCGCGGTGGGGATCACCTGGCGCAGCCGCCCGCGGAACTTGCGGTCCGGAAACGCTTCGGCCGAAACCTCGGCCGGCTGGTCTGGCCCCAGTTTGGCCACGTTCGACTCCGCGACGTCCACCTCGACTTCGAGGGTGTCGAGATCGGCGATAGCCACGATGGCGCCCGAGGCGGTCGAGATGTTGACGCCGGGCGGAATGGGGGCCACACTCTCGCCCACCTCCGCCATTTTCTTCACGACCGTCCCCGAGAAAGGCGCGCGGATTTCGGTATTGGCGAGGACCGCCCGATAGAACTCGGCATCCGCTCGGGCCTGGCGCACGGCCGCTTCCGAAACCGCAACCCGGGAATTGGCGCCGTCGAGGGTGTCCCTGGTTCCGATCTGCTGACGGGTCAGATCTTCGGCCACGCGAGACTGGCGCCTGGCTTCGGCGAGATCCGCTTCAGCGCGTTGCACCGACGCCTCCGCTCGCTCGACCTGGGCGAGGTAGTCGCGGTCTTCCAGCTTGGCGATGATCTGGCCTTCGCGCACGCGGCTGCCTTCTTCGACCCGGAGGCTCGAGAGCCTCCCCTGAATCTTGGCCGACACCACGGCTTTGCGCCGCGCCACGATGTAGCCGGAGGCGGTCAACAAGGGGGTTCCGGCGGCCGCCCGAACGGAATCCGTTGATACCTCGGTTTTCGCGACGCGGGCGGTGGCGACTTCCAAAGGCTGGTTGGTGAAGCGAAGGTAATACGCCCCGGCCAGGAACAAGGCGGCGGGCACAACCAGGAAAACCGGCCAGCGCCTGGCTGGGGGGGGGTTGGTGCCGCGCTCGATTTTGAGAGCAGCGAGATCGTTTCTTAACTCAGACAACGGTGCACTCCAGTGGGGAATGGGAGGGTCGAGGCCGCCTGAAATCACCAGGACAAATCTCGAAGGGAGCGGGAAGTCTACGGGAGGTATTCACACTGGCGCATGTGAACATTGTCATACGCGGGACGTGCGGTCACGGAGCCGGACGGTGATGGGTCGTGGCAATGGTGGCCCCGGCGGGCAGGGTCACTTCGAAGGTCACGCCATTGTCATCGCTCTTCGCGGTGACCGTTCCCGACTGCGCTTCGACCAGGTGCTTGACGATCGCCAGGCCCAGACCGCGCCCGCCGCTGGCTCGCTGGCGGGACGGGTCCACGCGGTAGAAGCGATCGAAGACGCGGTCGAGTTCGCCGGGCTCCAGGGAGCTGCCTGAATTGTGGACGGCGATGACCGCGCTCTGATTTGCCTTCGTGGCCCGCACCGTGATCGTGCCTTCCGATGGCGTGTGACGATCGGCGTTCGTCAGCAGGTTGACCAGGATCTGGCGAAGGCGGGTCTCGTCCGTCCGAGCCGTGACGCTTTCGTCGAGTTGAAGCTCGATTCGGCGAGTGCCTTCGAGACCCGCGGCACGAACCGCCGAAGTGCAGGCGCCCGCCACATCCACGTTAGTAAGGCTGAACGCGAGGTCTCGAGCCTCCGCGTGGGCCAGATCCTCGATGTCACTCACCAGACGGGAGAGATGGGCGACATCCTTGACTGATCCCGCGCAGCGCTATCGCGGGATCGGTGGCGAGGCCGTCTTGCAGCGTTTCCACCCGGCAGCGAAGGGCGGTGAGCGGGGTCCGGAGCTCGTGGGCCACGTCGTGGACCAGGTCGCGGCGCAGCGCGGTCTGTTGCTCCAGCCTTTCCGCCATATGGTTGAAGCTTCGCGCGAGTTCGGCGATTTCATCCTGCCGGGGGGCCGCAAACTGAAAGGGGATGCGGTGCTTCGCCCCCCAAACCCCCGCGCTCCCGCGGAAATGAAATCCGTCTGCGCTATCGTCCCCTGGCAACCGGACACGCCGGGACAGCTGGCCGTTTGCCAGGTCCCGGGTGGCGTCGCGCAGCTCCGCGATCGGGGCGAGGATGCGTCGGGCCGCCACCCACGTGAGCAGCAGGGCAACGATCGCGGCGACGCTGGTGGCGACGAGGAGCCTCCGGTCCACCGAACCCAGGAACCGGGCGGTCGTGTTCTCTCGGCCCACGTTCTCAAATGGCAGCAGGTGCACCGCCCGAGGCGCTGCGATCCTGCCACAACATCACCAGGCGGCCTGGATCCTGGTAGGGGAGCGGTTTCAGCAGCGCCCCGGATACGAAAGTGAAAACGGTGGTGCTGGATCCGATGCCCAGAGCGAGGCCGAGGATCGCCATGGTGGTGGCCCCTTTCTGGGTGCGCCACCCGCGCAGGGCATAAATCAGGTCGAGTTGCAGGGCATCCACGCAGGAGACGCTACGGGCACGAAGTTAAGAACTGATGAAGGTCTCAGGAATGTGCGTTTGCCGAACCCCCGGGATCGCGAGAGAATGAGGCACTCGTCGTTCCGCCTTCATTTCTCCAGGGAGTCATACATGTCTTCATTTCGAAATCTTGCCCGTTCCCTTGTCGTCTCTGTGGCCGCCCTTGGCCTCGCCGGTTGCGAGACCGATCCCCAGGAAAAGTACGTCGCCGAACTCCGCGGATCGAACGAGGTCCCGGCT
>CAZFQH010000612.1:0-2556 GCA_964520805.1 uncultured Acidobacteriota bacterium
CTCCCGATGGACGGTTAGGGCTGCGCCGCCGGCTGCGGATGAGCCAGGTAGTGCTGCCGCAGCAGGTCCTTACCGTAATCGTTGCCATTGGGCGTGCGGACGACGGTGTGAATGTGCTCGACGTTCGGCTGGCCGGGATTCGAGAGATGTCGCAGCGCCACGGGCCGCTGATGGTCGAACTCGATCAGGATCACCGGCGAATGGATGCGGTAGTAGAAGACGCCGCCCGGCTCGGTCCCGCCGATCCACGCGAACGATGTGCGGTCGATCTGAGACCTCACTTCGTCCATCCGAACCCGGGCGTGGCCTTCATCGAGATTGTCGATGTAGAGCGCCACCAGATCGAGAAGCGCGTGGCGCTGCGCGGGTTGAAGGTCGGTCGCGCGAACCCCCGCGTAGTCGGGAACGACGTTGTCCTTCCACGCCTCGGTGAGGTTGTCGTTGCCGGTCTTCGAAACGCGGAGAATGGCTTTGGCGCGCTGGGCTTCATTCAGTCCATTGACGATAGCGAGCCCGCGGTTCTGTTCATCCTGAAGGATCGTCGTGCCCTTGTATTTCCCGGCGGCGGCGGTGACGGGCTCGGAGCCGGCAAAGAAAGGCGTCACGACAACCTGATCGCCGAGAACGAAGTAGTTGATGATCACGTGATGGCCGTCGATCTGCCATCCCCACGGCTCGGTCGAGGACGGCGTTCCCATGACCGTGACGTAGTAGAGCCACTCTCCGTACTCGTCGAAGTTGTCGCCCGCAAGTTCGGCGAGCGTGTGATTCAGCTTCATGATGTCGCGGTGAGCTTCAGTCCCTTCGCACTGAGGGCCGCGCGCAACAGCCCGAAAGCCGCCTCGCGCTGCGGCTCGGTCATGTCGATGAAACCCATGCCCTGGCGGACGTAGAAGCTCTGATTCATCCACTTGCGCCATTCGTCGTCGTCGATCTTGAACTTCGTCTTCGCGCGCTGCGGCTCCGTCAGAGTGGCGAGGAACGCATCGGCAGTCTTTCGCACCGGTTCGGTCGAGACGCCGGTCGATCGGATCTTGAAGAGACCCGCTTCGATCTGACCATTCGCGGTTAGGCCCTTGAATGGCTCGGCAAGGCCGGGCCCTTCGGCGGTGAGCGACAGGCGTAAGAGTTCAGCAGCCGAGCGGGCGGGCTGTGCAGTCGGGGACTGCGCGGCCGTCGTCTGGAAGACCGCGCTGAGCGAGCCGACGATCGCGATGGACGCGAGTGAAGTGAAGCGGCGCAACAGCGGCCTCCTTTGAACGGGATGAAGGAGAGTACCGCGTTTCGGGTCGGCCCTTGCTCGCCCGGCGTCATCGCGAACGGTTAGAAGGCCCGTTCAAACAATCGTTTCGTCGTTGAGGGGAGGCTTCGCGCTCGAATGCCGGCTGACTTTCACCAAGGAAACGCGGCTGCGTATTTGCCCCGATTAGGGGCTCAGGGCTAGAGGCCGCGGAGCCTACAGGCGAGAAGCAGCAGGCCGAATCCGATGATCCAGGACCAATCCGCGACCGGCGCGCCAATGCGCACGACGTTGAACTGTGAGGCAAGTGCGACGATATAGAGGATCAACGAGATGATCCACACCATCATCGTTGGAGCTTTTCCAGAGTTGCGCATGTTGCTTTTCTACTTTCGTGGTCGGTCGGAATGACGCGATTGTGGGGAACTCCTGCGTGTGTAGCAATCAGCGTGCCGGTTGGAGTCGCCGCCTGAACCGCCGCCGCCCCCCCAGCCAGTACGCGAAGTAGTACCCGAGCACCACGGCACCCGCAGCCATCGAGCCCGCGACACCCACAGCACCAAGCCACGCGGACTCCAGGGAGTTCGAGGGAGAGGCCGCGAGTATCGCTTGGGCTCGCGCCGTCTGGGGTCCGCTCATCGTCGAGGAGTCAGCGCGGTCAGGCCCCGTCGGGCCGAATCGGTGAGGATCGAGGTTGATTTCAGAGCTCCAGGAGCGGCTCTGGGTATTGGAAGGCCAGTTCAGCGGTCGAAGCGAGTCGAGGTGCCGCAGCATGGCGTCAAACGGCGCCTTGACGGCGCGCCGGGGCACCTCAGCCGCCACGTACGCGCCAGTCGCCTTGGCCGACAGAGAGATCGCTTCGGGCGGAGGTCAAACGGCCCGCGCCCTCGCGATGACGGACGGGGAGCCCTACTCCGCCGTCAGTGCGATCACGCCGAGATAGCGGCTCTCCTCAGCGAGGTCGAACTGCGTGGAGAACCGCCCCGATGGCCCGGTGGCCTTCAGGTGATAGCCACGGCTGTTCGGCTCCAGCCGGTCGATGACGAACTCACCGAAGATGTCCGTCGTCGCGCGTCCGACTTCACGCCCGTCCTTCTCGAGAACGACTTCGACGCCAGCCGCACACTCCTCGACGCCCTTGACCTGTTGGACCACCGTCCCGCCCACGAAGCACTTCGTGATCAGGTGGAGGTTCTTGTAGTAGATGCGCGGCTTCGTGCCCAACTCGGGCTTGAGGACCTCGAGGCCTTCCGCGGCCCGAATCCGCTGCATCTCCTCGTCCTCGACCTTGATCGTGCGGAAGACCTGGGTGGGGC
>CAZFQH010000613.1:0-2556 GCA_964520805.1 uncultured Acidobacteriota bacterium
GGATCGGGGATGCCTCGAACGCCCGGGCTTCGGACGCAGGCAAGGCCAGGAAGGCCACGGCGAGGGCCGTGGCGCAGATACGGGGTGAGCGGACATCAACGTCCAAACGGGATCGACGAAGGGTCATAGAGTTCTCCTGAAGGGGGGTGGAGCGATCCGTTCACGCTGTTCATAAACCGAACGCTCGTTATGTGAAAGACAGTACTCCCCGAACCCTCGCCGCGTCAAGTCCTGGTTTTTGGGCCGAGGCCTTGCGTCCGTCCGGGGAATTGCCTTGACGGGCTTTGGCGGTTCCGGCTACTCTCCCGTCTCCCCATCCCGGCCCAGACGTGATGTTTCGGTAACCGGCAACCGGCGCTTCGGTATCGCGCCCAACCATCGAGGTTTTTATGGATTCCAAGAAGTTCTGCGGTGTTTTGAGCATCCTCTTAATGGTGTTGGCGGCAAGCGGCGTCACCCACGCCGCGGTCTACACCCCGGTCACCGACGCGTCTCTCGTCGATCGGTCGGCCATCGCCATCGTCGGCAGGGTCGAAAACAGCGCCTTCGGGTCGCGCTTCACTTCATACGATGTGTCGGTGGAGCGGGTGCTCAAGGGGTCCGTTTCCGGTCGAAACATCAAGGTCGGGGTTCCGGGCAGCGATCGCTTCATTGTCGCAGGCATGCCGAAGTTCGATCCGGGCCAGCGCGTGATCCTCTTCCTGGAGGCCCACTCGGACGGTATGTACCGCGTCGTCGACTTGATGTTGGGCGCCTTCAAGGAAGTGACGCTCGTGAACGCGTCCGAGACCCGCGCTTTCCGGGACCTGTCCCTCAGCACCTCTATTGGCGGGGATGAGGCCGAGCCGTCGCGCGACTTCGAGTCTTTCGCGTCGTGGATTGAAGCCCGAGGTCGCGGTGCCCGCGACCAAGGTGCTTACGCCCGGCCCTCCACCGAAGCCGACGTCGCGGGCCGAGTGGCGAGCGCGCCCTTCACGCTGCTCACCGATCCGCCGGCCCGTTTCAACCAGTTCGATACCGGCGCTTCAGTTCAATGGTTTCTGCGCCCCAACGGGAGCGCCATGGCGGCCGGCGGAGCCACCGCGTTCCAGACGGCCCTGGCCGCCTACAACGCGGAGTCGCGGGCCATCTTCAAGTTCACCTATGGCGGAACGAACACCACTCTGTCGTCGAGCATCTTCGCAGGCGGTGGCGGAGTGACGGACGGCGTGAATGGCGTCATGATCAACGATCCGTTCAACGACATCGCGGGGGTCTACAACTGCACCACGGGCGGTATCCTTGCCTTCGGCGGCTACAGTTACCTCGGGCTCCACTCCTATAAGGGCACGGACCACGGGTCGATCACCGAGGGCGAGATCATCATGCAGGATGGCGCGGATTGCGCATTTACGCAGTTCTCGGAATCGTTCGGCACCCAGATCTTTGCCCACGAGATCGGCCACGTCATAGGCCTTGGCCACTCCTGCGGGGACAACAAGACGCCGGCCTGCGTGACCGGTACGGCGCAGGACGACGCGATGATGCGGGCCTACGCCTACAGCAACGATCGCGGCGCCCGTTTCGGCACCGACGACCTCGCCGGCTTCGTTCGGTTGTACGAAAAGGCCACGGTGGTCCCAGTGGTGCCTACCGTAGCGAGCCCGACTTCGGCGAATGTGACCAAGTCGGGGGCCACTTTGGGCGGCAGCCTGGCGTCAGACGGTGCCGGCATCGTCAGCGAGCGTGGCGTCGTCTATTCGATTACCGGGACGAACAGTAACCCGACGATCGGAGGAACCGGAGTCACCAAGGTGGCCTCGTCCAGCGCTACCACGGTTTTCACTGCCCCGGCGACTGGCCTGGTCGGCTCGACGGGCTATTCATTTAGGGCTTTTGCCACCAACAGTGTTGGCACGGGCTACTCCTCGGTGGGCGGCTTCACCACCCTGGCTCCCACGGTTCCTGGTGCCCCCACCATCGCCCGCGCGGTCGCCGCCAATGCCTCGGCCATCGTGGATTTCACCGCCCCAACGGATAACGGAGGCGCTCCGATCAACGGCTACAAGGCGACCTGTGGCGCCCAGAGCGGCACCGGTACCAGCACCTCGGTGACCGTCTCGGGCCTGATCAACGGGACCGCCGTCACGTGTACGGTCCAGGCGCAGAACTCGGTCGGACTGGGCGCCGCCTCCGCGGCGTCCAGCAGCGTCACCCCGATCGCAGGCCTACCAGTGGTGGGGAGCCCCACGAGCACCAGTGTCAGCGCAGAAGCGGCGACGATCGGCGGCACGGTGAGTGCCGACGGTGGGACGGCTCTCACCGAGCGCGGCTTGCTGTATTCCCTGACCTCGGCAAACGCGAGTCCGTTGGTCGGCGGCACGGGCGTGACGAAAGTTGTGGTGAGCGGCACCGCGACTGGAACCATCACGACCGCGCTGAGCGGGCTTACCCCGGGTACCAGCTATTCCTACCGGGCCTACGCGATCAACGGGACGGGTACCGGATACTCAAACTCCGCCACCTTCACGACGCTCGCCGGCACCACGATTCCGCGCCTCGTGAACCTCTCAACTC
>CAZFQH010000614.1:0-2555 GCA_964520805.1 uncultured Acidobacteriota bacterium
AGCCGAGGGGCTCCCAGTTTCTCCGGCTGAAGAGCCGGAGCCCCATTGAAGCTAAGTACGCACGTTGAAGACGCCCAAATGGCTCAAGTTTCTCCGGCTGAAGAGCCGGAGCCCCATTGAAGCGGCCAGCACCTTGATCGCAGCGCCTGCCTCGTAGGCGGGTTTCTCCGGCTGAAGAGCCGGAGCCCCATTGAAGCGGGACCTGTCCGGCCGGCGCCACGAGGGTGGAGGCGTTTCTCCGGCTGAAGAGCCGGAGCCCCATTGAAGCTTTGAGCAGTGCGAACGCACTCAACTGGATCCGTGGAGGTTTCTCCGGCTGAAGAGCCGGAGCCCCATTGAAGCGACTCTGGCCAGTGGCTGCGCATCGAAAGGCGTGGCAGGTTTCTCCGGCTGAAGAGCCGGAGCCCCATTGAAGCGCAACATGTCCGTCCGCCGCCGCGTTCCGGCGGCGGAGTTTCTCCGGCTGAAGAGCCGGAGCCCCATTGAAGCAGGACTCGGCTGATAACTCCACCTACGCGGATTTTGTAGTTTCTCCGGCTGAAGAGCCGGAGCCCCATTGAAGCGAGATGATGCTGAGACCTGCAAGCTTTTTGCGAAGGAAGTTTCTCCGGCTGAAGAGCCGGAGCCCCATTGAAGCCACACCGGCGCAGCCGCCGATCCTCTCGATCGCCCGGTTTCTCCGGCTGAAGAGCCGGAGCCCCATTGGTGCGCTCGACTGGTTTTCAGCACGGACCTCGCTCAGCGACCGGTTAATTGGTGGCTGAGTCCATCAAGCGCGTTCGGTCGAAGCCTCCCGCGCCTGAGCTCGCAGCCGTCCCGAAGGGGGACGCCCCTGGGATCGCGGTCGCTTGGCCCAGGGCCAGGCTTGCGCGCTTCGACGGATCTTCAGTACGGACCTTGCTCAGCGACCGGTTCCCAGTTCAGTCGTGGCTGTCCATTGGCGAACATCGGCCTAGAATCACAGGGCGATGGCAGACCACCACACCGAGATCCACCATGCGGACGGCCGGGTTGAACTGACGCCCGAGTCGCGGGCGCGGGCCCGCGATAGTCTGCTCTTCAACGAGGACCTGGCGCCGGTCCCGGTGAGTCATCGCGACTGGACGACCTACAACTTCGCGGCGCTGTGGGTCAGCATGGCGCACTGCATCCCCACCTACATGATGGCGTCGGGGTTGCTGGCCGCGGGCATGAGCTGGAAGGAGGCCCTCTTCACGATCCTCCTCGGGAACACCATCGTGCTGATCCCGATCCTCCTGAACTCGCACCCCGGCACCAAATACGGCATCCCTTTCCCGGTGTTTGCCCGCGCCTCGTTCGGCACGTTCGGATCCAACCTGCCCGCGCTGATGCGCGCGATTGTGGCGTGCGGCTGGTTCGGGATTCAGGCCTGGATTGGTGGAGAGGCGGTTCAGACCCTCTTCGCGAGCGTGATCCCCGGCTGGGCGACTCTTCTCGGCCCCGGTTTCCTTGGACACACCACCACCGAGTGGATCTCGTTCGCGATCTTCTGGGGTATGAACATCGCCATCATCTACAAGGGAATGAATCTTCTGAGGATGGTCGAGAACTGGGCGGCGCCCTTCGTCCTCGTGATGACGGGCTTCCTGGTCGTCTGGGCCTATGACGCCGCGAACGGGATGGGGCCCCTTCTGGCCCAGCCGAGCAAGTTTCAGGACTTCGGGTCGTTCTGGGTGGTGTTCGTGCCCTCGCTCACCGGCATGGTCGGCTTCTGGGCCACGCTTTCCCTGAACATGCCGGACTTCACCCGGTTCGGCCGGAGCCAGCGCGAGCAGGTCATCGGGCAGGCCGTGGCGCTCCCGACCACCATGTTCGTCTTCGCGGCCATGGGTGTCTTCATCACCAGCGCCAGTGCCATCATCTTCGGCGAAGCGATCTGGGATCCCATCAAACTCGTGGCGAAGTTCGACAACCCCTTGGTGATCGCGGTTTCGATGTTCACGGTGGTGGTCGCCACCCTCTCGGTCAACATCGCGGCCAACGTGGTTTCGCCGGCGAACGATTTCGCGAACGCCTTTCCCCGCTGGATCTCGTTCAAGACGGGTGGACTGATTACGGGAATCCTCGGCATTGTGATGCAGCCGTGGCGGCTGCTGGCCGACCCCACGGGCTATATCTTCACCTGGCTCGTGGGCTACTCGGGGGGCCTCGGTTCGATTGGCGGTGTCCTCATCGCCGATTACTGGATCGTGCGTCGCACGAAGCTTGACCTCGAGGATCTCTACCTCACGACCGGAGCCTATCGGTACCGCGCAGGTTGGAATCCGGCCGCGGTTGCGGCCATGCTGATTGGTTGTGCGCTCTCGTGGGGAGGACTGCTGTGGGCTCCCTTGAAGCCCCTCTATGATTACGGCTGGTTCGTGGGATTTGGCGCGGCCTTCCTCATCTACATCGTGCTGATGCGGTTCCAGCAGGGACCCAAGAGGGAACAATGACAGAGGAGAAGACGGAGATGATCGAGCGCCCCATGAGCGGGGCGGAGATGGTGGAGCTGTGCAAGCGCCACACGATGTACGAGTGGTCGGTGCAGTCGA
>CAZFQH010000615.1:0-2551 GCA_964520805.1 uncultured Acidobacteriota bacterium
GGAGGCCTCCCTCACGAGCGGCGTCGGCCAGCGCCTTGATACGGCCGTGGTACAGGAATCCGCCGCGGTCAAACACCACGCGCTCCACCGACTTCTCCTTGGCCCGATCGGCAATCAGCTTGCCCACCGCCTTGGCCGCGTTCACCGTGGCGCCGCGCTTCATGTCTTTCCTCAGGACTTCGTCGAGCGACGACGCGGTGCAAAGCGTGGTGCCGGTTTCGTCGTTGATGACCTGCGCGTAGATATGGGACTCCGACCGGAAAATGGCCAGCCTGGGCCGATCAGCCGTCCCGCTCATGCGCTTGCGGATCCTGCGGTGGATCCGGGTCCTGATGTCCTCTTTGGTTCGCTTCATTGACTATTCCCAAAAACCTGTATGGCGACTATTCCCAAAAACCTGTTCGGCCGGAGCCGTTTACTTGGAGCCCGTCGCTCCGGCCTTGCCGGCCTTCTTCTTGAGGACTTCACCGACATACCGAATCCCCTTTTGCTTGTAGGGATCGGGTGGCCGAAGATCGTGAATTTCCGCCGCCACCTGGCCGACCTTCTGCCGATCTATGCCGGTGACCACAAGGTGCGTCTGCTTGTCCACGGTGACTGTGACGCCGTCCTGAATGATGTACTCCACCGGATGCGAGTAGCCAAGCGAGAACACAATCTTGTTCTTGCCCTCGGACTGGGCGCGGTAACCGACGCCCACGATGTCCATTTCCTTGGTGAATCCTTCGGTGACGCCTTTGATGGCGTTGGATCCAAGCGCCCGCGCGAGGCCATGGAAAGCCCGGTGCTGGCGGGTGTCGTCCTTGCGGGCGTAGCTGAGCTCGGTTCCCTTCATCTCGGCGGAGATGCCGGGAGGAAGCGGAGCCTGCAGCGAACCCTTGGGGCCTTTGACAGTTACTGCGCCCTCGGCGACGCTGATGGTAACGCCCTTGGGTACGGCGATGGGTTTACGGCCTATGCGGGACATTTGGATGGTTACCAGACGTTGCAGAGGATCTCGCCGCCCACGCCGGCCTGAGTGGCGGCGCGACCGGTCATGAGACCCTTCGGAGTCGAAAGGATATTGATGCCCAGACCGCCGTAGACCCGGGGAATCCCGTCCTTGCGGCAGTAGATCCGACATCCGGGCTTGGACACCCTCTGGAGGTCGGTGATGACCTTCTCGAGGTTCGGTCCGTACCGGAGGTAGATCCGGATCACCGGGGGCTTTTTGGCCACCGGCTTGGGATCAGAAGGCTTGAAGTTGGCGATGTAGCCCTCGTCTTTGAGGATCTTGGCGATCTCCGTCTTCAGACGAGAGGCGGGCACATCCACCTTGGGCGCGCGAGCGCGCACGCCGTTGCGGATGCGTGTCAGCATATCCCCGATGGGGTCGGTCATATTCATGAGCTTTGCTTACCTTAAGAGGCCTTTATGACGACGTCCTACCAGCTTGCCTTGACGACACCGGGGATTTCCCCGGCCAGGGCGAGCTGACGGAAGCAGATACGGCACATTTCGAACTTCCTGAGATACCCGCGCGGACGCCCGCAGCGGCGACAGCGCGTGTAGGCCCGAACCGCGAACTTCGGTTTCTTGAGCGCTTTTGCAATGAGAGAAGTCTTGGCCACGAGGGGTTTCTCCTAAAGTCCTAGCGGAGCGCCGGGTTGGTCACGTCGACCCGGCGGCCTTGCTGTGAGTAGATCCCGGCTTCCGCCGGGATACGCAGGATGTCCATGTTCTTTTCCATCCTGCCTAGTTGCGGAAGGGCATGCCAAGGGCCTTGAGCAGTGCCCTGCCCTCGCCATCGGTTTTCGCCGTCGTAACGAAGGTGACGTTCATGCCGCGGAGCTTCTCGACCTTTGCGTAGTCGATCTCCGGGAAGATGATCTGATCTTTGAGACCGAGGGTGTAGTTCCCGCGGCCGTCAAACGCGTTGTTCGAGACGCCACGGAAGTCACGGACGCGGGGCAGTGCGATGTTGAATAGACGGTCGACGAACTCGAACATCCGTTCGCCACGCAGGGTGACGGTGCAGGCGATGGGCATGCCTTCGCGCACCTTGAAGGCGGCGATCGCCTTCTTGGCCCTGCGTATGGCCGGCTTCTGACCGACGATGCGCCCGAGTTCCTCGGCGGCGGCGTCGAGGATCTTGATGTTCTGGGTGGCTTCGCCGACGCCCATGTTCAGCACCACGCTGCGAAGACGGGGCACCGCCATGACGTTCTTGTAGCCGCCATCCTTCATGAGATGAGGCACCAGCGTCTTGGTGAACGTTTCCTTCAGTCGCGCGCTCATTTGTCGAGTACCTCACCGGTCTTGATGGCCACCCGGACCCGCGTGCCATCGACGACCTTCGAACCGATGCGCGAGCGCTTGTTGTTCTCCGAGGAGACCACCATCACGTTGGAGGCGTGCACTGACCCCTCGCGCTCGGCGATGCCGCCCTTGATGTTGCGCTGAGGATTGGGCCGGGTGTGGCGCTTCATCATGCTCACGCCCTGGACAACGACCCGTCCGGTGGCGCGATTGACTTCGAGAATCTTGCCGCGCTTGCTCCGGTCTTTGCCGG
>CAZFQH010000616.1:0-2540 GCA_964520805.1 uncultured Acidobacteriota bacterium
GAGTTCTTCATGGTCCGGGTCGCGTCCTTGAAAAACGCCATCGCTGAAGGGGACACCGCACCCGACTCCGCGGGCCTTTCTCCCTTGCAACAGCTCGCTGTAGTCAAGGAGACGGCGGCCTTGCAACTGCGGAGGCTGCACGAGATCTCGGAGCGCGACATCCGCCCCGGGCTCGAGGGAATTGGTCTGCGCATCCTCGACTTCAATGAACTCGAAACCCCGTTACGCGCGGGCGTCGTGCGCTTCTTCAAGGACGAGGTCCTTCCCGTTCTCACTCCCTTGGGCATCGACGCCTCCCGACCTTTCCCGATGTTGCCGTCCCTGTCCATCAATCTCGCGGTGCTGTTCGACCCCGAAACCGATTCCGGCCCCGACCCCGGGAAGCCGGAGAGCGGGCCGCGACTCGGTGTGGTGCCGGTACCCGCCGCCTTACCGCGGCTCGTGCGTGTTCCCGGGGCGGACTCCACGTACGTCCGGCTGGAGACCGTCGTTCTGTCGCAACTCGGCACCCTCTTCCCGGGGCAGGCCGTACGCGATGTGGCGGCGTTCCGCGTTCTTCGGGACGCCGAACTCGATATCGACGACGAAGGGGGCGGCGACGATTTTCTCTCTCAAGTCGAGGATGAGGTCCGGGGTCGACGTCGTTCGCAGGTGGTCCGCCTCGACATCGATGCCCGGGTTTCGGAGCCTCTTCTTTCCCAGCTGGTGTCGAGGTTTCCGGGGGCGGAGCCGCTGATCTACCGGATCACCGGCCCCTTGGATCTCCGGCTCTTCTTTCAGATCCTGGGTCTACCCGCTCTCGATGCCTCTCGTGATCCGAGGCAGCGCGCTCAATCGACTCTGCTGCCCACGGAATCCGCGGATCTCATGGCGGTTTTGTCGGGACGCGACATCCTTCTCCATCATCCCTACGAATCCTTCGATACCGTCATCGAGTTTGTGAAGCAGGCGGCGGCCGATCCGCAAGTACTCGCGATCAAGCAGACGCTCTACCGGCCGGCCGCGGACTCCGAGGTGGTGAAGGCTCTGGTCGCCGCCGCCGAGGCCGGCAAGCAGGTCACGGTGGTGGTTGAGCTGACCGCGCGTTTCGACGAGGCCTCCAACATCCGCTGGGCGCGCCGGCTGGAAGACGCCGGGGCTCACGTCATCTATGGGATTCGCGGTCTCAAGACCCACGCCAAGGCGACTCTGGTGGTGCGACGCGAGCCCCAGGGGATCCGGCGCTATGTGCATCTTTCGACCGGCAACTACAACGAGAAGACGTCGAAGATCTACACCGATATCGGTCTGCTCTCGTCTGATGAGGTCCTTGGCCGCGACCTGTCCGCCTTCTTCAACGCCATCACCGGCTTCTCCGATCCTCCGGCTATGCAGCGGCTGACCATGGCTCCGATGGCGTTGCGTATTCGCATCCTTTCGATGATCGACCGGGAACGGCGTCGCGCCGAGGAAGGTCAGCCGGGCCTCATCCGGGGCAAGATGAACGCGCTGGTCGACGAGGACATCATTCGCGCCTTGTACGAAGCCTCGAAGGCGGGCGTGAAGATCCGCCTCAATGTGCGCGGCATCTGCTGTCTGCGTCCCGGGCTCAAGGGCGTGTCCGAGAACATCGAAGTGGTCTCGATCGTGGATCGCTATCTCGAGCACTCGCGCATCTACCACTTCTGGAACGGGGGAGATCAGGAGCATTACATCGCGAGCGCCGACTGGATGCCCCGAAACCTCGACCGCCGCATCGAGCTGATGACCCGGATCACTTCGAAGGATGCGGTGGAGCGCCTGAACAGCATTCTGGATGCTTTGTTCGAGGACAACCAGAAGGCGCGGGTGCTGGACGCGGACGGCACCTACCGTCGCCGAAAACCCAGCAAGGGTGAGGACCTGTTCAGGGTCCAGACCCGCCTTTACGAGGATGCCAAGAGCCGCGCGGACAGACTCCGCGCAGCGCCTCTGAGCCTGGAGCCGATAAAACGCGACGCGAAAGCGTGAGGTCCGATCTTTCCCGCACCGAAATCGGCATCGCCCTGGTGCTCGCCGTCCCGCTGTCTCTGTTCTTCATCTGGACCCAGGTCTTCCCGCTCGACGGCATACCGGTGATGGGGACCGACTACGGGCAGCTCGTGTGGAACATGTGGAGCGTGGAGCGGTCGATCTCCGCCGGGCAATCGCCCCTGTATTCGGACATCGTCTTCCATCCCATAGGGACTTCTCTTGCCGCCCATGTGCTGACTCCTGCCTTCTTCCCGGTCACGATGCTGGTGAAGGCCGTCCGCGGCGCCGAGGATCTGCTGTATCCGATGATCGCGTACAAGGTAGCGATCGGTCTTTGCTACGTCGCCATCGCGTTCTCGATCTACGCTTTTCTCCGCCGCATCGGTGGCGGCGCGACATCGGCACTCGCCGTTACCATCGCCTACGCGTTCTCTCCCTTCAATCAGCTTCATGCGCCTCACCTCAATCATCTCGCGGTGGCGGCCCTCCTTCCGCTCGCTGGTTGGTGTTTGGTGAGCCTGTGGGAGCGGCCTCGTCTCGGGCCCGCT
>CAZFQH010000617.1:0-666 GCA_964520805.1 uncultured Acidobacteriota bacterium
CTTGAGCACGGCCCGAATCGATCGGGCCGTGCTCAAGAACAACGATCAGATTCAGCTGGGCAGCACCAAAGTCAGTTACATCGAAAGCTGAAACGCGGTCGCGACTAAACTGTCGGCTCCACCATGACCGACATCCGACCGTTCCGCGCTCTTCGCTACCCTGCCTCCGCCGGGCCACTTGAGAATCTGCTGGCCCCCCCGTACGACGTCATTTCCGAGGACTACCGGAAGACGCTGATGGGCAGGAGCGAGTCGAACATCGTGAGCGCCATCCTCAAGAATCCCGAAGATGGCGACCGCGGCTACGAACGCATCGGAGAGATCTTCGCGGGCTGGCGCGCCGGGAACACCCTGGTTCAAGACGTGGAACCCGCGATCTACCTGATGGAGCAGCGGTTTTCGTGGGAAGGCCGAAGCTTTGTTCGCACGGGAATTCTGGCCCGGTTCAAGGTCGAGGCCGAAGGGTCGCCCGTGATTCGTCCGCATGAGAAGACGCGCGGGCCGGCCAAGGAGGATCGCTTCTCGGTTCTGAAGGCAACTCGGTGCAACTTCTCGCCGATTTTTCTCTTCTTCGAAGACGCGGGCGATTTCAGCAAGGCCGCGGCCGCGGCCAAGGCCGCGTATCCAAAGCTCCCTGGCTACACCGACGACGACGGTGTCATCCAT
>CAZFQH010000617.1:676-2526 GCA_964520805.1 uncultured Acidobacteriota bacterium
CGCTCTGGGCGGTGACGGGCAAAGGCGATATCGCGACTCTCGCCGCTTTGGCCGGCTCGGGGCCGTCGTACATCGCGGATGGGCACCACCGCTACGCCACCGCGCAGCGATATCTCAACGAAGTCGGGCCGGAGGGTGCGGTCACCTATGGCTATTTCTGTCCAAATGATGAGGGTCTGGTGGTTCTGCCTTACCACCGGATTCTCTTTGGCGCGCCCGGTCCCGATGATGTGCTGAAGCGGCTCGAGGGCAAGTACATCCTCACCGAGGTTCAAGGGGCGGAGACCGCGGCCCGCGATGTCGCCAACTCCACGCTGCCCTTCGCGTTCGCTTTGTTGTGGCCGGGTGGGCGGGCCATCGTGTGCGAAAAGGCGCCAGGGGTCGAGGACGAGTTGCCGAAGGAAGCGCCGGAGTGCCTTAAGGATCTCGACACCTATTTCCTCCACCAGGTCGGATTCGGGCATCTGGGGCTCAAGGACCCGAAGGTAGAGTTCGTTCACTCGCTTCAGGATGCGCGCTCCGAATTGACCTCGCACCCGGGTGCCGCCGCCATTCTGATGCGGGCGACGCCGCTCCGTCAGATCGCCGCGGTGGCCGACGCCACCGAGTCGATGCCGCCGAAGAGCACTTTCTTTCACCCGAAGATCCCCTCGGGAATCCTGGTTCACCCCCTCGAAGTCTGAGGAGCCGTCGCCTTCACGGAGGAGCATTCCGGCGGTTTGCAGGCTCGCAGTAGCATTCGGGACTACGGCAGGGGCAAGAGGATCATGAACGAGACAATGACGAACGGAGTGAAGGTGCAAGTGACCACTCGTTTTCTGGAGGAACGCAGCAATCCCCAGACCAACAAGTTCATCTTCGCCTACACCGTGACGATCACGAACACGGATGCGGTGCCGGTGCAGTTGATGTCGCGGAAGTGGATCATCAAGGATGCGGATGGCGACATCGAGACGGTCGAAGGCCCGGGGGTGGTCGGAGAAAAGCCGGTGCTGCAGCCCGGCCAGTCGTTTGAGTACACGAGCTTTTGTCCCCTCGAGACGCCGTTCGGCACCATGGAGGGCCACTACAACATGGTGGCCGCCGATGGTTCCAGATTCCAGGCGATGATCGCGCCCTTCGGCCTCGCCACCCCTGGCGCTCTGAATTAGTTAGTTCAGCAAACCGAGTGAGGCACCCGGGGCGTAGCCCGGGAACAACGAGACCGCGGCCGGGATTCCCAGTTGTCCGTGGGCGACTTCGGAGAACACATCGCGGAAGTCGTTCGCCACCGCGAGGTCGCGGTTCTGGTAAAGCTGAGACGTGGCGATCCCTGGCCAGGTACCAAGGATGCGGCCGCCCCGCACGGGTCCACCAAGGAGCATCAGACAATGGGCTGAGCCGTGGTCGGTACCTGCGGAGCCATTGACGTAAGCGGTGCGACCGAATTCCGTGGTCACCATGACCACCACATCGTCGAGGAGCGTGCCGAGGTCGGTGGCGAAGGCGGCAAGGGCATCGCCGATCCGCTGGAACTCGGTGGTGTTCGCCGCGAGTTGTCCGGAGTGAGTATCAAAAGCGCCGCCCACGTTCACGTAGATGCAGCGCGTGCCGATCCCGGCCTTGATGACCTGTGCGGCCTGGCGCAGGCCGGTGCCGACGGTCGCGGTCGGATAAACGGCGCCATTGGCGGGGCCGGCCGCGAAGGCCGGGTTGGTGCGGAGTATGTCCATGGCGCCAAAGCAGTCGCGGCTGACCTCGGCAACACTGCCGCTGTCGCGGCCATAGAGGTCACGCAGCAGGGCGTGGGCTTCGCTCCGCCAGTTGGTGGCTCGCAGATCGAAGGTGGCGAGATTGCTCGCGACCAGAAC
>CAZFQH010000618.1:0-2524 GCA_964520805.1 uncultured Acidobacteriota bacterium
GGCCCGCGCTTCGTAGAGTCCTGCCCATCAGAGCCTGAGGATCACGCGAGAAATGGGATTCGCGCTGGTTGCCGCAATCGCGGCGCTCGCCGCTTCGACCTCACCCACGCTCTGGCGCGTGGATTCGACGTCCGCGATCGCGGGACACACACCGCGGGTGATCGGAGCGCCGAAAGTCATCGACGCACCCCACGGCAAGGTCGTGGCGTTTGACGGGGTGGGCGACGGTTTGATCGTCCCCGTGAACCCCCTCGCCGGTGCTTCGGCATTCACTATCGAAATCCACTTCCGGCCCGATGCCGATGGCCCCGCCGAGCAGCGCTTCCTTCATGTCGAAGACGAGGGCGGAGCCCGCGCCCTGATCGAGACCCGCCTTACGACCGAAGGCAATTGGGCCCTCGACACGTTCCTGATGAATGGCGCGAACCGGCTGCCTCTGCTCGATCGCACCCTGCTTCATCCCTGCGGCGAATGGGCCTGGGCCGCTTTGCGGTACGACGGCCGCCAGATGACGAGCTTCGTGAACGGGACGAAAGAGATGGAGGGTCCGGTCACCTTTCCCCCCATGCTCAAGATCGGTCGCACCTCAGTGGGCGTGCGATTAAACGAGGTTTACTGGTTCAAAGGCGCCATCGGCGAAGTCCGGTTCCACTCAGGCGCCATTCCCGCTGAGGAGTTACAGCGGCCCTCGCCCCCACCCCGCAAGCCTACCGAGCCAGCCCCTCGACCGCACGACGCAGACTCTTCGGATCGATAGCGGGATACCGGAACAAGTCGCCCTCGATCCGAGCAAACAGTTCGCGAAGGCGCTCGGGATCAACGAGCCCCGCACCAACTAAATCCGCCACATCGGACCGATCTCGATCGTGCCCCCGCTCCAACTTCGACAGGACCTGGGTGTAGGCGTCGAAATGGTAGACGGAAAGCCGCCCGATTTCCTCGACGAACTCGCAACGCTCCCGCCATCCCGGCAGCGCGGGCACAAAATGCGCGGGCGAGACGATCTCGACATTGAGATTGAGTCGCTCTTTCAGCATCACCATCGAACGAAGGACCTCGGCGGCCTCGGGCTCCAGCGTGAGGTCCACGTCCACCGTCGATTCTCGAAGCCCCCTCAATAGCTGCGACGCGCCGCCGGTCAGGTACAAGCGGACGGGCTGGCTCGCTGAGTGCGAGAGTTCCTTCAGGAATTCCTGAAGGCGCGCGCGGCTTAGGGCCTCGCGCACGCAAGCGCCCGCTCGAAACTGACCAGTCGGCGCACCAGCGCGTTGTACTGACCATGCGCGTTGTCGCCGTGCTCCTTGCCCAGAAGGAAGTAAAGGCGATGCTCCGGATTCTCGAAGCGCGAGGTGAACTCGAATCCGAGGGATCGCAGCTTTGGCCCACCGATAGAGACGAGGAGCGACTCCACGGTCTCGTCCCCGCGCGCCAGGTCTTCAAGGCCTTTCGCAACCAAGTCAGCGCCGGGAAGTCCCTCCATCACGACGCTGATTGTACGGCGGAGCCGAATCTTGACGGTTTCTTGATGGGATGCGCGTCAATCTTGAGCCCACGAGGAAGGCACCGACAGTCTCGATCGGCGACTTTATATCGCGTGGACTTTCAACAGGCACCAGAACGGTGTCACCGCGTTCCGGGGCTTCGACACGCGGCACAACTCATCTTCGAACCGCCTTCGTCTTCCTCGCCCTTCTCTTTGCTCTGACCAGTCTGCTCTATTCTGCCCTCGGGGGCCGCCCTTTTCCTGCCTCTCACAGGATCGGGTCAGACTCTGGGCGTGCTCGAAGTGTGTCCGCGGAGCGCCCAGGCTTTCACTCCGGACCAGCTCCAGCTGCTGGAAGCCCTTTCGCGCCAGGTCGCCGCGGCTCTTGATCGCGCGCGGCTGGTCGCGGAAACCCAGCGGGCGCAGTTGGAGGAGGAAACCGAGAGGCTGCGCAACTCGCTTCTGAGCTCGGTCTCGCATGACCTGTGCACTCCCTGACCTCCATCGCAGGTGCGGCGGGAAGTCTGCTGAACCCACAAGGCCGCATCAACGAGGCGGGAAGGCGTGACCTGCTCGAAACGATTCACGAGGAGGCGTTCCGTCTCGATCGACTGGTGGCGAGCCTCCTCGACATGACCCGGCTCGAATCCGGGGCCCTAAGGGTCACCAAGGAATGGCTCCCGATCGAAGAAGTGATCGGGGGCTCGGCCGAACACACCCACTACCTCCGCGTCTTCACGGCAACCTCCGTCACAAGCTGGAAGACCAGCCTGCGCGACCGCGGCACCTCTTGACGGAAGCGGGGGTCGGCTACCGCTTCAAGACCGGTGAGATCACCGGGTGAGACCGATGGAGCGACCCCTGTGGCCGCCCCCTCGCGTCCCAATTATCGCGGAGATTCGGCGTTCCGTCACGGAAGGGCAGGCACGAGGTCCCAACTGCGGAGATCCGGCGTTCCGTCACGAAGGGCAGGCACGAGGCCTGCCCCTACATTCGAGTCGTAGGGGCGGGCCCTTGGGGCCGCGCGCCTACCCCTACGCC
>CAZFQH010000619.1:0-2513 GCA_964520805.1 uncultured Acidobacteriota bacterium
GTCTTGGACGAAACGGACAGAAAGAACGCAGTGAGCCAGGGACTCGAGGTCCATCGGGGCGCTGGGGTCAGCGAGGCGGTCCGCAGCCTCGGCCATGGCGGGGTCGCCAAGCCGGAGTCGCGATCTCAGAAAACGCTGGATGAGCGAAGCTCGCGATCTCGCCGAAGGCGCCCGCCTGAGTGAGCGTACGAGTGGGTCCAGATCTCCGTCGATCGCGGTGTCGAGGGGCACGATGCGATTGAGGAACCGACTCAGGTCCCCCGAGACCAAGGCGGCCGCCCCTGCGGGCCGGAAGTGAACTCCCACCGTGTGGATAACCCCGCTCGGTCGGATGTCCGTCCGCCGCTCCATCTGGCCGACCAACAGGAGATGGGGCTGAAGCCGCCAACCGCCATCCGATTGACGCTCGAGGAAAGCATCGCCCGGTTGGAACACGAACTCCATACAGCCGTCTGGAAGGATGCGATGGCCGTCCGGCATGGCTCCCGGTCCGGGGCCTCGCATGAACCAGAAATTCTCGACATGGGCGGCAAGATCGGCCGAAGGAGGCAGTCGAAGAAAGGAAAGATCCTTCAAGTCAGATCACTCCAAGCTCAAGGGCCTTCAGGACCGCACGGGTGCGGTCGCGGACCCCGAGCTTCGACAGAATGGAGGAGGCTTGGTTCTTGACCGTGCCTTCCGCGGTGCCCGAGGCTTCCGCGATTTCTCGGTTCGAGAAGCCGGCGGCGATGAGGCGGAGCACCTCACGCTCGCGCGGGGTCAGGGCGTCCGGCAGCTCCGAACTCTCGAACCGCGTGGGCTCCTTCTCGAGGCCACGAAGGACGCGCTCGGTCACGGCGGGAAGTATGAGGGAGCCTCCGGCCGCCACGGTGCGAACCGCCCGCTCGAGCTGGTCGAGCGACACATCCTTCAGAAGGAAGCCCTGGGCGCCGAGACGAACCGCCTCCAGCACCACCGCATCCTCGTCGAAAGTGGTCAGCAGGATGACGCCAACCTCCGGGAATCTGGACCGGGCCGCGCGCAGGACGTCGATCCCGGTGAGTTTCGGCATGCGGACATCAAGAAGGACCACCTGCGGCCGCGTCTTCTCAATGAGGGCCAGCGCTTCCTCGCCGTCCCCCGCTTCGCCGACAATCTCGAAGTCCTTCGAAATTTGCAGCAGGGTTCGAATCCCCTGCCGGACCAGGTTGTGATCGTCGGCGAGCAGGACGCGAATCATCGTCAGGGTGATTGTAACGAGGCTTGCGGTCGGTCGCTGCGGGATGCTCGCACCGAGACGCGGCCTTTGATGGACTCAGCCACCAGAATCCGCCACCCGTTTGTCGCCCTTCTCCGGGGGATGCTGCGCCCCGGAGGGAAATCTACCGCGCGGGGTCCGCGGAGCGATTTCCCGCGGCTTCGAGTTCCGCGGCGTATTCCGAGAATTCGACCGCGGGACCCGTGGTCCCCCCGGGCAAGGGAATCTGGAGGTTGTAGTCCACCTCGGGTTGTCCCCCCCGTCTCGCGGAGTAGGAGCCCGTGAACCCAACCCCCGCCATGACCAGGAGGAGCGCCATCGCCCACGCCCATCTGAATGCACGATTGGGGGGCCGACGACGAATCGCCGCCGCCTGCGCGAAGAACGCCACGGAGGCGAGCAGCGGCAGCATCGCGCGAAACGTGCTGGCGGGACCGTCCGGGAGCGCGTAGTAAGCAAGAAGACTGACCACGGCGGCGAGAGGCCGCAGCCAGGCGAAGACCGCGAAGTGCCGCAGAACATCCGCCATCCGAACCTTGCGGCCGGCGGCCTTGAGCAAGCCCAACAGAATCGAACTCAGCACCAGCATCGCGACCAGCAGGGACGCGCTCTGCCACACCACGGCTACGAACCGCTGGGAGTTCCAGGGCGACCAGAAATCCGGCATCAGAACGGTCTCGAGGTTGAGGGCCAGGATCGCCACCGCGATGTACTTCGCCCAGGTCAGAGGCGTGCGCCGCTGATCCAGTCCATGGAGGTCCTCAAGGGTGATCGGCTGAGTGGCGTCGCTGCTCACCTCTTCGATCTCGATCTCGGCGAGACCGAGCCGGGCCCGAAGACGACCCACCACCGGCTCCGCGGATACGCGGCGCGGCCCCGCGTAGAGCCCGTTGGTTCCCGCGCCATCGACGATGACCAGGGCGCCGTCAGGGCCGCGTTCAATCTGGGCATGGTCGCGAGAAACGCTGGCATCGGTCAGGACCACATCGCAACCGGCGGCGCGGCCGATGCTGACCGGCGTTGCGTGAAACACCTGCTCGCGTACGGTGAGGCCGTCGCGCAGGATCCGGACCACGATCATCGCGGCGCCCCCCACGAGATGTTTTCGAGCAGGCGGCGAGAAAGGTCCAACGCGGATTTCATCCGGAAGCCCTTGTAGACCAGGGAGACGAACATCGCCTCATCCGGACGCGACAGGCTGGTGGCGGCAATATCTAGATCGAAGAAGCCGGGCGAGGTCTTGAAGGCCACGGCGCACGAGGTCATCTTCCACACC
>CAZFQH010000620.1:0-2507 GCA_964520805.1 uncultured Acidobacteriota bacterium
TGCTCGAAGCGCTCACGCTCACCCCCATGCGCTGCTCGCGATTCCTGCAAGTGGGCGAGAAGCGCGGGCGCCTCGGCACCGCGGTCGACAACCTCTTCGAACGCCTGGCCCGCGGATACCTCAAGGTGCTCGAGCCGGCCCTTCATCACCGCACCTGGGTGATCGGTGGATCGCTAGTTCTCTTCGTGGCGTCGCTGTACCTTCTGGTGCTGCTGCCCCAGGAGTTCGTTCCTCGTCAGGACACGGGTCGCTTCCGAATTGGTTACACGCTCCCCATCGGGACCAGCCTTGAGGTCACCAACCGGATGTCCCTGCAGGTCGAAGAGTATCTGGCCGGCCGTCCGGAAATTAGTCGCTACTTCGGCGGCCCCGGCGGCTTCGGCGGTGGCGGCGGTGGCGACGTGTCGTCCGGAACCGTGATGGTCACCATGCAGGATCTAAAGGCCAGGCCCGCGGACCCCAAGCTCGGGCGACCGCTGACCCAGATTGAGCTCATGGACGAGTTCCGACGGGACCTTTCGAAACTCCCCGGCGCCCGCATCTCGCTTTCGGAAAACTCCCAACAGGCCTTCACCTCGGGACGCGGGTCGCCGGTTGAATTCTCGATCCGCGGCGGCAACTGGGAAACCCTGGCCCAGAAGGCCGGAGAAATCCAGGCGGCGCTGCGCACGTCGGGCCTCGTGGCCGACGTGGACAGCGACTACCGGCTCGGCATGCCCGAGGTCCAGGTGATCCCCGACCGCAACAAGGCGGCCGACCTCGGCATCTCGATGAGTGCCATCGGTCAAACCGTGAACGCGGCCATCGGCGGTGTGCGCGCCGGTCGTTTCAAGGATGGCGGTCGCCGTTTCGACATTCGCGTGCGTCTGTTGGCACCGCAGCGCGAAAAACCGGAGGACATTGCCCGGCTCCTCGTGCGGACGCGCACGGGGGATCTGGTCCGCCTTGGCGACCTTGTTCGAATTGAACAGGCCCCATCCCTCCAGGCCATCACCCGCCTCGATCGTGAGCGCGCCATCCGCATCTCCGGAAACATCGGGCCCGGTTATTCGCAGGCCCAGGCCATAGACGGCGCACTCAAGATCGCGCGCGACATTCTGCCCGACGGCTATCGCGCGCTGCCTGCGGGTTCCTCCCAGGCGTTTGCGGAGAGCTTCGAGTCGCTCGGTTTCGCGTTCTTCATGGGCATCATCGTCGCCTACATGGTGCTGGCCGCCCAGTTCAACTCGTTTACCCATCCCATCGTGGTCCTGCTCGCGCTGCCCTTCAGCGTCAGCGGCGCGTTGCTCATGCTGTACCTCATGGGTCAGTCCCTGAACGTCTACAGCGTCCTCGGTCTGATTCTGCTCATGGGTATCGCGAAGAAGAACTCGATCATGCTCGTCGACTTCACGAACCAGATCCGCGACCGGGGCGTTGAAAGGCACCAGGCGCTCCTTCAGGCCTGCCCGGTTCGCCTGCGTCCCATCCTGATGACGTCGATTGCGACAATCGCGGGCGCTTTGCCCGCGGCTCTGGCGATTGGGCCCGGGGCCGAAACGCAGCGTTCCATGGCCATTGGCCTGGTCGGCGGCATGCTCGTCTCCACGGTCATGACGCTCTTCGTGGTGCCGGCGGCCTACAGCTCGTTTGATGACCTGGTCAGCTGGAACGAGCAGCGCCAAAAGAACGGTGTGGGCTTCTTTGCGGGAGTCCTCTCCCCGAAGAGCGCACGTGTGGCCGCGGCGGGTCGTTGATTCCCGCGGCACCCCAACAACGGACGAGTTCAGGGTGGGTGCCCCTACATTACGGAACAGCCTCACCTGAGCGCGTTCAATACCGGGTCGATCTGGGTGGCGCGGCCGAGGGCGATGGAGACGCGCGATAGCGCTTCGGCTACCTCCGCGGTCGGGCCGTTGAACGTGGCATGACCGACCTTGCGTCCCGGTCGCGGCGTCTTGCCGTAGTCGTGCCAGTGGCCGAGAGGTTCGCGGAGGACCGCAAGCGCGTCCGGGACCGAATCGATCCAATTCAGCAGAACCGACGTCTCGCGCGCTGCGGTCGACCCGAGGGGCAATCCGAGAACGGCGCGGAGGTGGTTTTCGAATTGACTGGTCACGGCCCCTTCTATTGTCCAATGACCGGAGTTGTGAACGCGCGGCGCCATCTCGTTCGCGAGTAGCCGGCCTTCGTGTACGAACAGCTCCAGTGCGAAGACCCCAACGTAGTCCAAGACTTCGGCGAGCCTTCGCGCATCCTCGATCGCGGTCTCCGCGAAAGCCTCGGCGTTGGGGGCGGGAGAGAGGCTCGCGGAAAGGATCGAGTTCTCATGGAAGTTCTGACTGAGCGGATAGGTCTTGAACTCGCCGCTCCGACCGCGGACTCCGATGACCGAGATTTCTCGCTCGAAGGCCACGAGGCTTTCGAGGATCAGGGGAACCCCGCCGAGCTTCGCCCAGGCCGCATCCTTGTCGTCCAGCGACTTGAGGCGGACCTGCCCTTTGCCGTCATAGCCGAGGCGACGAGTC
>CAZFQH010000621.1:0-840 GCA_964520805.1 uncultured Acidobacteriota bacterium
GACGCTCGATCTGGTCGGCCTTGTAGCTCGCCGCCGCCGTGCTCGATTGCGTGAAATCGGCGCGAACGTCGGCGGTCACGAGTACCTCCTCGGTCAGGCCGCCCACCGCAAGCTTCGCATTCAAGGGCACCGTCTCGGCCAGTTGGACCCGCAGGCTCATCGCCTTCTGCGCGAAGCCTGATAGTGAGAACTTGACCGTGTATTCGCCCGCCGGAAGGAAGGGGATGATGTAGTCGCCGTTTGGTGAGGTGACCGCACTTTTCGTTCCCTGAAGCGAAAGGGACGAGACCGTGACCGTCACCCCGGGGAGCACGCCGCCCTGAGCGTCTTCGACGTGACCCGTGATCGTGCCGGTGGGCGTGGTCTGGGCATGAGCGTTTGGTCTCGACAGCATTACGAAACCAAAGGCCAGGGCAAGCGTTGTAAAACGACTTCGGATCTTCATGAGGATGCTCCTTGGCCGCGGGGAAGGTCCTCGCGGGCTTGGGCGGAATGATAGTCCAGGCCCTCCGGCAGTCGGCAATACATGATTTTGAACTGCGTTGGAGCCGGGATCTATCGCGGCCCGGTAGCGGAGAGGCACGTGCCTTGATACATCCAGCAGACCACGCACGAGTACGGCGCACCCGAACGAACACATCTCAGGCGCGGCAGGGTGTTACGGACCAAGGCCGACCACCGCCATGCAGGGCCTGGCACGTCGCCTTCGTTTACTTCGTCTTCCGCGCCTTCATCTCGCGGCCAGCCTGATGCAGGACCAGGCCGTCCACCGCCCCGGCCGCGCTTCGAGTGAACACGATTCGGGCGTCGAGCACCTTGGGAAAAAACTCGGTGTCGGAG
>CAZFQH010000621.1:850-2494 GCA_964520805.1 uncultured Acidobacteriota bacterium
CCACGGTGAGGACAAAGCCCGGCCCAAGCTCATAGTCGCCGACGTACTCGTCCAGAAGGGCCGGCGCCACCTGAACCTCCACCCGCTCTTTCGGCGCATCGCTATCGGCTTCCCGCGGCGCGCGCTGAGCCTCGGCGGCGCCGTCCTGGTACATAAGCATCTCGGTGGCGCGACCTGAAGCATCGACCACGAACTTGAGGTGGGTGAAGCTCTGGTCGTAGAAGAATTCCGTCTGCGAACTGGCTCTGGCGGACAGACGCTGACCACCGCTGCGTTGTGTGTAGAGACGGCCGTCCGCCACCGTCACGGTGCGCGTCGTGTTCGCGTCGACGCGGTAGACGCCCTGGTACCGATCGAGAACCGCCTGGTCCAGCTTCACTTCGGTCCACTCAGGAAACGGGTCGCCCGCGGCAACCGCCGCGAGTTTCCTGGCGAGGAAGCCTGGATCCGCAGCCGGTGAATCGGAGTTGCACAGGATCGCCACGTAAACCTTGTCGTCGGGCAGGCTCAAGGCATGGGTGGAGAAACCGAAGATGCCGCCGCCATGTTCGATCGACCTCCGGCCACGAAGCGACCCCTTCACCCAGCCGTAGCCATACGTGGTGGGCTCGCCGCTCTTGAGCACGAAGGGCTTCCACGCCTGGCTGAGCGACTCCGGCTTGAGCACCTTGCCTGCGGCGAGAGCCTGATCCCAGCGCGCCAGGTCGTCCAGCGTTGAAGCCAGGGAACCGGCGGCGTAGGGCTGGGTCATGCTCAGATAGCGTGCGTTCAAAGGCGCCTTGGCGTCGCCGGTGTAGCCGGGGGTGCGCCTCTTGATGATGCGCTCCGTGCTGTCGTAGTACGAGGACGTCATACCAAGGGGGTCGAAGATCCTCTCCTTAACGAACGCCTCGTAGGATTTCCCTGACACTTTCTCGATGATGGCGCCCAGAAGGATGTACCCCGAGTTGTTGTAGAGGTATCTCTCGCCCGGCGCGAAGTTCATCGGCTCCTTCTTGAAGCCGTCGATGATCTCCTGGGGTTTCATGGGAGCGGTGATCCGGTCGGTCATCCAGCCCGGAATGCCGGTGTAACTCTGAATGCCCGAGGTGTGGGTCAGCAGATGTTCGATGGTGATGGTGTAACCGTGGGTGGGGTAGCCGGGAAGATGCTTCTCGATCCGATCCTGGACACTCAGTTTCCCCTCCTCCGCCAGCATCAGAATGGCGGTCGCGGTGAATTGCTTCGTGATCGAGCCAAGCCGGAACACCATGTCCGGCTGCAGGGGCACGCCCAGTTCCAGGTCCGCCATCCCGTAGGCCTTGCGGAAAAGGGTCTTCCCGTCCTTGACCACGATCACCGCAGCGCCCGGCTTGTCCGCCGGATAGGCATCTTTCATCACTCGGTCGAACCCGGCGGTGGGAGAGACGGCGTTTGAAGGCTTGGTCCGCTGTGCGGCGACCGAGGTGGACGCAGCGATCAGGACCAGTACCGCACCGGCAATCCGATGCAGGCTCCGGTGGAGCAAGTCAAAGGGACTAGACATCAAAGAAACCTCGTATGGATTGTAGGGGCGACCCTCGGGGTCGCCAGGCCTTTAATAGCCCGCAGCCTCCAGGGCGCTCGCGATCCGGCCCTCGGCCTTGCCGATATGGCGGGTCATGA
>CAZFQH010000622.1:0-2493 GCA_964520805.1 uncultured Acidobacteriota bacterium
CTTCCGTGATCGTTCAGCCCAGGCTTCCACCAGGGCTCGAATCTCCACCGCTCCTGCGGCGATCCGGCTGGCGATCCGACGCCGCGAGTCGACTACGATGGCGATGGGTGTGCCTTCCGACTGGTAGGCCGCCGCGACTTCGGCTCCGCCCTGCAACAGCACAGTTTGGATTCCGAATTCTTCCGCCTTGCCACGGTTGTCAAGCGCGGAGCCGCGGCTCAAGAGCACGATCTTCAGTACATCCTCATGCCGCTCCTGCCACTGCGCAATCTCGGGCAGCAGGGCCTGGCAGGGCCGGCAGTTGGGATCGGTGAAGAGGAGGATCAGCGTCTTGTCGAGAGCCACCAGATCAGCGAGAGTGACTCGGCTTCCGTCGAGCGAAGGCAGGTCGAAACCTGGAGCCAGCGTACCGGGCGGCCAGCCGAGGTCGGCTCGTGCGGCAGGCGCCGTCGTGGCTGAAACCGAAGTTGCTGTTTCGGTTTCGGCCGACACGTTCCGTCGGGACCACAAGCCGATCAGAGTCGCGAACTGCGCCAGGGCAATCAGGGCGAGAACAGGGGCTGGACCCGCGGCGCTGATCGCTTCGGATAGGCCCCCAACAACACTCTGCCGTGATTCGGACGGTCCCCCCACCAGCACGATGACGCTCAGCGCAATGAAGGCCGCATTGCGGGCGAGAGTCCAATTCGAAATAGCCTGAGCGCTTGCTTCTCCGAAGCAGGCGCAGGCGGGGCGCAGACCCTGCCACAGGTTCCAGGCCACGAGTGCGGTAAAGGCCAGGAAGAGGCCAGTGGCCGCGATCGCTCCCGCATATCCGGTGGGTCCGAAGAAGAGCAGCCCCCCCACCAGAAGCTCCAGAAGGGCGAGCCACTGACCAACCCATTGCGCGATCTTTGGCGAAAGCCCGAGATCCCTCGCCGCGACCGCCACCTTCAGGGATCCAAGTTTCGACAGCCCTGAGTAAGCGAGAACTGCGATGACCAGCAATCGAGCGACCAGGATCAGGCTCATTGTCCTCTTTCTTCAAGTAGATCAGTTTGGGGGAGTAGCCGTGGATCATATTCCTGAGCGGGGCGGCCCGTGCCGCTGTGCAGGGGGGGACCCGCGCGACGCGACTTTTCCCAACGTGCGGTAGGGTTTGGCAGACATGATCGAAAGGGATCGGGCGTGGCCCGCCGACCGGGTGAGCCCTGCGGAGGGTTTCCTTCTTCGCGCGGCGGCCGCCTCGGACGGAGCGGCGGCGATCGAGGCCTGGCGGTCGTTTCGAACCCTCGTAAAGGAAGGCGACGAGACCATGGGCCAGCGGCGCCTGCTTCCCCTGGCCTTTCGGAATCTTCTTCGCCACGGAGGCCCCAAAGACCCCTACCTCACTCACGCCTACGCGAACTCGTTCGGCGCGAACGCGCGTCTGCTCGGAGAGGCCGGGTCGGCCCTTCGCGCTCTTCACGAGGCCTCGATCGAGACGATGGTTCTAAAGGGAACGGCCCTCCTCGTCGGTCACTATCGCGACCTCGGGGCCCGACCCATGAGCGACGCCGACATACTGGTGCCGGAACCGCGGATTCGCGAGGCTCTCGACGCTCTCGACGCGAGCGGCTGGCGAAGCGATCCCGCCCGCCGGTGGCTCGGCTCGCCCCAGCACGCGGACCCGGTGTTCTCCCCAAACGGCGCGAATGTCGATCTCCATCGCCACGCCACCACTGAAGCGCCATGGGCGGTCGCGGATCGGCGGTTCTTCGATGACGCGACGCCGATCGAGGTGGGTGGAGTTCAGACCCTGGCCATGAGTGCGGGCGATCAGCTCCTCCACAGCGCGGTTCATGGTTTGAGGTGGAGCATCGCGCGATCGCCCGTCTGGATGGTGGACATCGTGACCCTTTTGCGAGAAGGGCAAGTGGATATCGACAAGACGGTGCGGCGGGCCCTCGAACTGCGCCTTCACTTCGCGCTGCGGCGGGCCCTCGAAACGGTTCGAGACGTCATTGAGGCGACAGGGGCGATCGAGAGCCTGCTGGCTCGTCTGCGCCCGGTGCCCGCGGGGTTGAGTGAGCGCACCGAACAGTGGTTCCGCGTCCGGGAGCCTGCCGGCCTGCTCGGGGCCTTGCCCAATCTCTGGTTCAGCTATCGCCGTTCGCGCTCGGATGGGCGGTTACCGATCATGGGTTTCGCGCGGTACCTCAATGCCGCCTGGGGCCGAGAGTCGGAGAGCGGGCTAGGCGCAGTGCTCGCCACCAAAGTCTGGCGGCGCCTGCGCGCGAGGCGTCGATGCTGACGAGATGCCTACAACCCGTGATCGCGCGGATCTTGGCCAGCGGGAAATCATCGCGTCGATCGTGTGACGCTTGAAACCGTAGGGGCAGGGCCTTGTGCCTGCCCTGCGCACCGCACCTGCACGACGCATCCCGCCAAACCCCAGGCCGGCCACAAGGGCCGCCCCGACAACGGATCCTGAGGATCACCGCGTCCTGGGCGGCGTCAAAACGATCGCATCGA
>CAZFQH010000623.1:0-2488 GCA_964520805.1 uncultured Acidobacteriota bacterium
AGCTGCGTCCTTCTCGGTGATGTACGGCGGGTTCGCGACCACCGCGTGGAACTTCGTCGCGAAGACCTTCCTGAGCGCCGCGCGCACATCCGACCGTGTCAGCGTTGCCCGCGGCTTCTCTTCGACCTTCTCGAAGAGTGAGAACTGCAACGAGGGCTTCACCTCATCGCGCTCCACCTGTTCGAGCCCGTCGGCCCAGTACACGTGCGGATGAAAGCGCGCAGCGTCCGCGAGGCTGGTCACGCCGGCCAGCTCGGCTGCGGTCATGATGAGTCGCGCCCGAGCCAGCGCGCAGGCGTAGTCGTTGAGGTCCACGCCGACGACGCGATCGAGCGCATGAGCAACGACCTTCCCGCGGTCCCAGTCGTTGTGCTTGGATGCGGTCGCCGCGACGAGCCGCTTGAGCCCGTCGATCAGAAAGTGGCCCGAGCCGCACGCCGGATCGAGCAGTCGCACTTCCTCGGCGCCAAAGGTCTCGATGGCCGGCGTCAGCGTTCGATCGAGGATGAACGCGCGCACGAAGTCGGGCGTCTGGCAGAGCGCGAAGCGGTTCTTCACGACCGGATCGAGCTCCTGGTACAGGTCGCCCATCAGCTCGCCCTCAAAGCGCTCCTCGGCGAAGCTCCACGTGGCCCCCGTGTCCGCGTCGCGGTGCCGCCAGAAGGCGATCAGCGCGCGCGACAGCTCGTCGGATGGGAGGGCGACCTCTGCGGGCTGCGGACTGAACAGCTCGGGCAGGCCACCATGCGAGCTGGCGAGGTCTCGATACACCCAGCGAAGGAAGGCCGTCTCGCCGAGGTGCGGCGCCAGTCGCTCGAAGAGCTGCTGAGCCTCCTGGTCCAAGAGGCGTCCGGGCGTGAGCAGTCCGCGATCTTCGAGCACTCGGACGTAGACGGACTTGAGCACCCACAGCACGGCCGCGCGCCGCGAGAGCACATCGGTCCAGACGTCGAAGTCCTCGGCCACCTGCTCATCAGCGTGGAGCTGCTGGGCGCGAGCTCGGGTGTCACCGGGCGCACGCATCTTCGCGCGCAGATCCGCGGCGATCTTGCCGACGTGGTCGCGCAGCGCAGCGGTGAGTCGGGCTCGGTCAGCAGGCTTCATCACTTTTTCCCTGTCGTGAGGCGTCTGACGGCCGGCGAGGCCAGCAGAGACCGGACCTGCACGATGGCGATTTCGTTGAGCTGGCGCAGCCGCTCGGCCGACGGCAGGCCCTGGTGAATGAGCACCGAGTTGAGGCTCTCGAGGTTGGAGAGCACCACGAGCTGCTCGATCGTCGCGTGATCGCGCATGTTCCCGGGGACCTTCGGGCTCGCCTTCCTCCAGTCCGCTGCCGTCTTGCCGAACAGCGCCATGTTCAGCAGGTCGGCCTCCGACGCGTAGACGAGCTGGATCTGCGCCTTCGTCAGCGTCGGTGGCACGAGGTTCGCCTGGATAGCGTCCGTGTGGATGCGGTAGTTCACCTTCGCGAGGGTCCGCTGGAAGTTCCACTCGCGAGACTCGCCAGCTTCGGCCTGCTTGAGACGGCGGAACTCCTGGACGAGATAGACCTTGAACTCAGGGCTGATCCACATCGCGAACTCGAACGCGATGTCGGGGTGCGCGAAGGTCCCGCCATAGCGACCGGGGCTCGCGCGCAGGCCGATCGCGCCCGTCTTCTCGACCCAATCCTTGACGCTGATCCGGTAGCTGTTGAGGCCTGCCTGGTTTCTAATTGTGGCGAATTCGACAGGATTGAACGCCGGGTTGTGGACCCGCTCCCAGACGCCAAGAAACTCCACGGTATTTCGGTTGCGCAGCCAATCGCCGATAAAGAAGTCGCCTTCCTTGGCGCGCAGCATGTCGGTGAGCGAGATGTACGCGTCGTCACCGCGGCCCTTGAGCGCGACGGTGGTCCCTTGAACGACGATGGTTCGATCTTGCTTGCTCTTGGTCATGGTGTACCCGGCAGCGGGTTCAGGAGTGGCAGCGTTGCGCCCTCGAGGTGCCACATAGCGGGCCCCTCGTTGAAGCGCGGCTGGCGGTTGTGGATGACGCCGGGAACCACGAGGACCCAGAAGCCTCGGCTTCCGGAGAGCGTCTCGTCGTACAGGCGGCGTGGAAGGTCGAGAGCCTCGCAGAGCCCGAAGAGTGACGTGTCGCCGAGCACCATCAAGTTGCCCGGCTTCCCGTGCTCTTCGAGGAGCCTGAAGAGCGTCGCCTCCGCGGCCTCGGTCAGCGCCTCACGCTGGCCGACGAAGCGCTCGGCGCGCTCGAGGGCCGGGATCTCTGCGGCGTGTTCCGCAAAGAACGCGTCATCGAAGGAGACCCACTTGCCGCCCAGCGCCGTAGCGACGGAGCGCCCGAGCTCGGGGTGCCGTTCGGGGGGCGTGACGAGCATCCGGAACCCGCGGGACGCGGAGGCGTCTCGAAGCATGTCGCGCACGACCACCTCGGGACTGCGCTCATTGCCGAACGAGTTTGGGAGGTCGTCGGCGGCCAGTGCCGG
>CAZFQH010000624.1:0-2485 GCA_964520805.1 uncultured Acidobacteriota bacterium
GCCTTGGTCTGACCGAGGTTCACGAGCTCGAGCGGTTGACCGAGCGTCTTGAGCACCTTCCCCACCGACTCGTCGTAGGCCACCGAGACGTTGGTCTCGCCCGCCTGCACCATCCACTCGAGCAGCGCCTCCAGCTCCTGCTTCTTCGGGTCCGAGAGGAAGGTCGGGTGCTGCGGGTAGCGACGGTCCATGAGGAGCGTCGCGATGTGCTCGAGGTTCTCGGCCAGCGTCTCACGCGGTCGACTGCTGTCGACGTCGGAGATGAGCGCGAAGAACTCCCCGTGGCGGACGTAGACCTCCTTGAGCAGGACCTCAAGTTGGCCCTCGAGTGTCTTCTGCCGGATGCCCGCCTGGTCGAGGATCTTGCTGCGGTCCTGCGGCCCGAGCGTCTCGAGCAGGTCTTCCTGGCCGGCGTCCGACAGGAGGTATCGAACCGCAGCAAGCTCCGTCAGCCCGTCGAGCTCGTTTGGGCTCAGGTGCCTCGGGAGCCAACACACCGTGTGGAGGAGCCCCTGCTTTTTGCGGACGTTGGTCGCGCGCAGGCGATCCTCATCGACGGTGTGCCCGGGCTCGTCCCACGGGTAGTCGACGAGCACCTTGAACGCGCCGTCGGGAGGCGCGAAGTCGTCGTACGACATCTCCCGCACGTTCCCCAGATTGATGCGGCCGCGCCGCCGGGTACGCCGCCAACCGAGATCCCAATCGCCCTCGTTCGCGCCGCCGTCCTCGAAGCCCTTCACGTCTTTCAGCGCGAGCCCCTGTTTCAGCGCACCCCAGAAGATCTTGAACCGCTGTGCCGGGTTGTCGACCTTGGAGCGCGCGCGCCCGAGCACCTCGCCAAGGCTCACGCGCCCGAGTACGAAGCGGACGAGAGCGGTTTTGCCTGGCCCAGCCACCTGGAGATCGGGCACGCGCTGTGAGAGCGTGAGGAGATCCGTCTCGGCGACACGCACCTGACCACGGAACGTCTCGCCTTCCACGTCGACGGCGTTGAGCTGCACGAGACGTTCGATGGTCAGCCCGCCCTGCTTCAGACGCGGCGAGACCTCGGCGAGGAGCACGGTCTTGACGAGCTGGTCGAGTGCGCGACGCCGCTCTTCGTTGAACTCCGAGCCGGGCTCTTCGCCCATCTTCAGCATCGCGGGAGCGAGGCGCGAGTAGTACTGGTGGTGGATGTCCTGCATCAGCTCCACCTTCTTGCTCGCCTCGACGCCCGACTCCGGGAAGATGGCGGCGAAGGCAGAGCCCACCGGCAGGAACTCGCCGAGCGGCAGCTTCGGGTAGTGGATGACGAGCAGCTCGTAGAGCAGGCGCAGCGCCGAGCGCTCGCGCTGCATCAGCGACGTCACGTCCACCAGCATCTCGATGAGCGCCGGGTGGAATGGATAGACGTCCCGCAGGTACTCGATGTCGGCGCCGGCCAGCAGCGCCGGCAGAACCTTCTGGTGCCGCTCCGCCAGCGAGCTGACTGCGGCCTGCACCACACTCGCGTTCTTCGGGCGCAACACGCGGCCGCGGACGATGTGGCGCAGTTCGACGTCCTGAAGCTTCGTCACCTCGAAGCGCTTGGCGTGGTGATCGAGGTGATCGTGGATCTTGCCCTCGTCGACGAGGTCCGGGAAGAACTCCTGAAGGTTCCGCTGCCGGGCGACGAACACGAAGATCGGCGCGGGACGTTGACCCGTGTTGTGGTCAACGATGACGTTAAGGTTGTTGATCTCGGCAACGAACTCCTGCCCCGACTTCTCGGCGAGCCAGAGCAGGAACTCGTCGATCATCAGGACGATGCCGCCAAAGCCCTGGGCCTTCGCGTGCTCGGCCATGCGCGAGAGGCCGTCGCTCCAACGAGGGTCAATCCCCGCATCGGCCGCATCACGCCCCTTGTACTTGAGCCAGGTGCGCGCGAAACGCTCGCGGGCCTGCGTCGAGCCCGCCGCGATGGCCTCGAAGTCCTCGCGCCCGCCGACGATGCTCTCCGCCTCGAGGCGCTTCCAGACCACGTCGCCGTACTCCTTCGCCTCGCGCCGGACCTCCTCGAAGATCGCATCCACGTTGAGGAACTCGAAGGGCGCCTTGCCGCGCCGCTTCAGCGCGGCGTTGAAACCCTCGTAGACCGCGCGGTCGAAGCCGGTGCTTTTGCCTCGTACCGACAGCATGTGGATGCGCACGACGAGCAGGCCCGCCTTCGCGAGCCACGCTTCGTGGTCGGCCGAATCGCGCCCCTTGCTCGCCTGCGCATCCTTGTGCGTGTTGAGGAGCGGGCGGAACTTCTTCCAGGCGGGCTGCGTGCCCTCCAGCAGCAGCGACAGCATGGTCATGAAGTGCGACTTGCCGCTTCCGAAGCTGCCGTGAATGAAGCGCCCATACTCTTCGCCGCGGTCGAAGACCTGCTTCATGTCGTCGAGGATGCGGGGCAGCTCCTTCTCGATAGCAGGCGTGATGACGTAGTCGTCGACGAGCTGCTTGACCTCGTCAGAAGCGGGGT
>CAZFQH010000625.1:0-2481 GCA_964520805.1 uncultured Acidobacteriota bacterium
GCTGCTGAAGGGTCACGGTCTCCTCGACATCGTCGATGCGGGCGGTGATGGTGACCGGACCCGCCTTCCCCTCACCCGCCCGATACTTGACGGTCGCCTGACCGTTCGAGGTTGCTTCCAAGGGTTCGACAAACTCCCCATCGCCGTCCGTTTCCCAAAACACCCCAGTGCCGTCTAGGACCAGATTGCCTCGGACATCGCGCGCGGTGAGGGTGATTGTGGTCTCACTGGCGCCATCGAGCGGCAAGTCTGGCCTGGAGGCCGACAGGTCGATGGTCTGCGCCGGGCCGGGCAGGACCCCAGCCGAGTTGGATATGCCCAGGGTGACGGGTCCGATGAAGGCCCGGACCTGATGGCCCGCAGCCGGAACCGTCAAAGATGCGAGGGAGGTCTCGAATATTCCGTCGCGGGATGACACCTCGGCCGGGGAGACGACGCCGGCAGGAAGTACGGAGGCGAACGACACCACCTTGAAGGACGGGAGGGGTTCGCCCTTGTCGCGTGCATCGGCATAGCGCCGATACCACTCAGCGCTTACCGCGCGGACCTCCACTTCGGGCTTGTCGGCGGTGACGTCCTCGTCTTCCTGGTCGTCGTCGAATACCAGTTCTACGGAGGGCTGCTCGTGCCGCCATGACTTCAGCGGGCCCACGATCTCCTCCCCTTCGGCTGTGGTCACGGAGAGGCGTGGTCGAGCCACGTTCTCACCCACTGCTGGGAACGTGAATCCGACCGGGAGAGCGAGTTCACCCCGGCCATCTGCGTTCAGGGCTACGTTGACCGGGTCGCCGACCGTCGCGTCTGCTTGCCGATACTCGATCTTCGCGGTCGCTACTTCGGTGTCCGGAGGGAAGACGCGGTATTTCAGCTTGAAGTCCTCGGCTGCGCGCGGGCCTTCGCCGACCACGACGACGTTCGGACTCGTGCCATCAACCAAGGCGAGGGTTCCGAGAGCCGCAGTTCGGACGCCGCCAAGGCCATCGATGGGCGACCCGAAGGTGCTCGTGGTGGCCCCGTAGAGCAGCTTCCCGGCGATGGCCAGTCGCCCACCCACGCCATCAACGCGGCCCAGGTGCGCGATATTCGAAGGATCGGATATCTCGAACACCTCCACTGCCACGGCCGCCGGGGCAGTCGTCCTCTGGGTGGAGACGTAGACGGTCGATCCAGTAACGAGAACATCGACGATGCCTAAGTCGGTCACCACCTCACGCACTCCCTGCACGACGGGCAAGGCAGGGTCGGTGACGTTTACGGTCATCAAATACTGCCTCCCGCCGAAGACCCCGGCGACAACCGCGAGGTCATAGCCGCCGACACTCGCCACATCGAGCGCGGTGCCGTAGTCGAGGATGATGCCGTCCTTCGAGGGCTTCCAGACCTTGAGCGCCGCGTTCGGAGACGACTCCTTGGCGAGCGCCAGGCCAAAATTCCCGCTCGCCACGATCAAGGGATCGGAGCCCTGCGGTATGGACTTGATGCCCGTGAACGAGGCGAGTTGACCACCAGGGCCACTCACCGGAACGCTGGTGATCAGTGCCTCGGTGGCGTAGCCCTGGCCGTCGAGGTTGAGGTCGCTGAGCATCCTGAAGTATTCGACGGTGCAGCACGGAAGCAGCTTGTTCTTCAGGAAGTCCACGTCCACGATCTGAATGCCTCGCCGAAGCGTTCCCGCATAGATCCGGTTTCCGCGGAGGTTGACCCTTTGCACCGTCCCCTGGTTCGCGGAGTTCGCCAGGGTGGCGGAGCCCATCCACTTTGGCGCCGCTGGATCGCTCACGTCATAGAGGTGCACGTTGGAAGGAATGGAGCGGACCCCTGGGGCCGTGCCTACCACCAGCGTCGTCCCCTCCCCTGCCACGTCCATGGGCCGACCGAAGATTTGCGTGGTGGTCATCTCAGACGGATTCACAGGGTCGGAGATGTCGTACCCAGTCAACAGCGAGAACCAGCTCGAGCCCGCGATCTGGTGCTTCAACGACCACATCGAAACCGGCTCGCCCTCCTGGTTTTTCGCGACATAGAACCCGGTCGTGGTGTACGACTGAGCCCCGCCCTCATCGGGCGGAATCGACTCTGGCCCGAACGTCTGGAAGGTGGTCGTGTACGGAACCAGGCTCTTGGGCGCGGGTGAGCCCGACACTGTGTCGAGATCCTGAATGCCGTCGCTGAGGGTCAGGGTGTAGAGCTGCTTGTATTTAAGCCCGAACAGCGGCTGGATGGTGATGGCGGTGATTGGAAGGGTCGGCGCCTGCGAGACATCGTCGATCACCTGGCCTGAGGCGGTCACGCCGCTGATCTTGAACGCCTCGTCGGTGGTGGCGGGGGGGACGGGACCTGGAGTCAGGTCGGCGCGGGTGAGACGGACCGTCTGAAGCGTCACTCCCACAACCGGCTCGGAGAAGGCGATCGTCGGGAAGATCGAGGTTTGAACGTTCCTGGCATTCGGCCTCGGGTAGGTCCTCTGCCCGAGAACGCGCG
>CAZFQH010000626.1:0-2469 GCA_964520805.1 uncultured Acidobacteriota bacterium
AGCTCCGTCCGGTTGCGCCGCCAATCGTTACGCCGCTGCCCTCGGACAAGATTCAGCCGAAGGCCAAGGCGCAGCTCTCGCTCTTCAATCCAGCCGACAAGGCTGGCTCATTGCCGCTTCCGCCGGCGCTGCTCGGCCGGCTCAGCGTCGATGAGAAATCGATCCTCGTCCTCCTGCGCGAGAACGGCTCCGCGCGCGCGAGCGAGCTGGCAGAACAACTGAAGAAGAACCCTGGACGTCTCAACGGGCTGATGCGGGCCCTGCGTCGGACTCTCCACGCCGAAGGGCAGGTCCTCTTCACCGACGAGATCCTGTCGAGCGGCGAGACCATGTACCGCTACCAACCGAAGGAGGGGCGCTGATGGCCGTCGTTCCCGAGTCCGCGGCCATCGTGAACGCCCTCCGCAGTGGGCTCGTCCCGAACGAGGGCCTGGAGTACTTCGCGACCGGGCTCGACCCTATCGTCGAAGCGGTGAACCAAGAGCTCGACTTCGTCTCGGGTGGCAAGGGGCTGTCGAAGTGGATTCGGGGCGAGTACGGGACGGGAAAGACCTTCGCCGCGCGGTACCTCTGCGGGAAGGCGCGCCAGCGAAAGTTCGCGACCTCCGAAGTTCAGATCTCGATCAACGACACCCCGCTTCATCACCTCGAAGCCGTTTACCGGCGCCTCATCGAGCGACTCGAAACTGCGGCCGACGGCCCAAACGCGTTCCAGGCGATCGTCGAAGGGTGGCTGTACCAAGTTGGCGACGAGGTCACGCGCCTGCGTGGGATCTCCGAAGACGACCCGGGATTTGCCGACGCAACGGAGCAACGTCTCGAGGACAAGCTCGCCGACCTTTCGAAGCGCAACCCCGCCTACGCGCAGGTGCTGCGGGCCTACCATCGGGCGACGCACGAAGGAGACTTCGCCACCGCTCAGGGCCTGCTCGCATGGCTAGCCGGGCAGCCCCACACCGACCGCTCCGTACTCAAGGCTGCCGGCACGAAGGGCAAGGTGGACGGCCAGGCGTCGCTCACGTTCCTCGCGGGACTTCTGCAGCTGCTCCGACACTCCGGCTACGGGGGCTTGGTGGTCGTCCTCGACGAGGTCGAGACCGTCCAGCGCATGAACTCGCAGACCCGCGAGAAGTCGTTGAACGCCCTCCGGCAGCTGATGGACATGCTCGCGAAGGAGGAGCTGCCCGGCCTCTACCTCGTGGTCACCGGCACTCGGGACTTCTTCGAGGGCTACAAGGGCCTGAAGGCCCTGGCCCCGCTCTACCAGCGCGTGCAGGTGAACTTCGACAACGATGGCCGCTTCGACAACCTGCGCGCGCCGCAGGTTCGGCTCAGTGCGTTCACCGACGAGCGGCTTCTGACCGTCGGGACCCGCATCCGGGATCTCTACCCAGCCAAGAACGCCGACAGGGTCGCCCAGCGCGTCGATGACCGCTTTCTGCGTGCACTCGTCGCCCAGGTGACCGCTGGCTTCGGTGGCAAGGTATCGCTGGCGCCTCGGCTCTTCCTGCGCGAGCTGATCGACGTGATGGACCGGGTCGACATCCACGAGGACTATGACCCGGCGACGCACTACCGCCTCGAGCTCGAGGACGGGAAGCTCACAGCAGAGGAGCTTGCAGCGAAGCATGGCCGCTCGATGGATGTGGCTGAGGAGGAGATCGCTGACGAAGCGGAGCCCGCCGCGAAACCGAACAAGCGTCTGGACGGATAGGGCATGGCTGGGATAGAGCGTCTGCATCCCCATTTGCAGCACGCCATCGTCCACGACCTGGGGTGGCGCTCTCTTCGACCCGTTCAGGATCTGACCATCGACGCGATTCTCGACGGGTGCAACTCCGTCGTCCTGGCTCCGACCGCCGGCGGCAAGACGGAAGCGGCGATCTTCCCGCTTCTCTCTCGCGTGCTGACCGAGAACCTCAAGCCCGTCTCGGTCCTGTACGTCTGCCCGATTCGTGCCCTCCTCAACAACCAGGAGGATCGGCTGCACTCGTACGCGCGCATGGTCGGGCTCGAGGTCTTCAAGTGGCACGGCGACGTGAGCGACTCGCGCAAGCAGCGCTTCCGCGAGTCGCCTGCACACATCCTGATGACTACGCCGGAGTCACTCGAGGTCATGATGATCAGCGCCCGCACTGATGCGCGCGCGATCTTCGAAGGTCTCTCCGCCGTGGTCATCGACGAGGTTCACGCTTTCGCCGCCGACGATCGCGGAGCGCACCTTGCGAGCCTGATGGAACGGTTGGTGTCGATGTGCGGGCGCGACCTCCAGCGCATCGGCCTATCAGCCACCGTCGGAAATCCGCTGGTGATTGGCGAGTGGCTGCAGGGCTCGAGCCGGCGGCCATTCCGACTGGTTGATCCACCCCGACCCAAGGTTGACAGGGGCCTTCGTCTGGACCTCTGCGCGGACATCGCAGAGGCCGCCGCCGGAATCGGGCAGCTCGCACGCGGGAAGAAGAGCCTGGT
>CAZFQH010000627.1:0-2457 GCA_964520805.1 uncultured Acidobacteriota bacterium
TGGTTCACCAGTTCGACGTGGCTATCGACTCGTTGCGCCCGCTGCCCGGGGTTTCGGTTCCGATTCAGGCCGCGCTGCGGGAAACCGCCGATTCCCTGGCCGCCCCGGTCTACCAGGGGCTGGAGGTGGTCTCACCGTCGGCCGCGGTCGCTTTCCTTGAGGGCTACACCGGGTCGTCCCTGCTGCTCGCCGGACGCTCGGATCTCGACTTTGGCCGCGATACCTGGTGGATGCGCCTGCCCAAGCCGGCGCGACGGTTGTCGGCGATCGAACCCGAGGACGGGTCGTTGGCGCGTTTCGTCGATGGGCGCGAGGCGCGTTTGTGGCTGCCCCTTCGAGGGTCGGGCGAGCTGCGAATCTCGTTCGAGATCCGGGCCATGGAAACGGAAACCACCCAGACCTTCGAAACCGTGGTCAACGGCAAGTCCCTTGGCCAACAAGAGATCGCACCTTCGTGGCAGACCGCGCGCTTCGTCCTCCCAGAGGCTGCCTGGCACCAGGGAACGAACGAGATTGTTCTGAAATTTGAATCAGCGCCGCACTTTTTCCAGACGCGGGGCTACGGGGCCCGCACCTACCGGGCGGCCGCGATTCGCAAGATAACGTTTCATCGAAGCGACGGATCCTGAACCAGGAGCCCTGCGAACCGCGGGACGGACCGGGCGGCCACGAGGGCCGCCCCTACGTTTTCCTTGGGAACCTTCGGCCCCGGTTGGACGTCTCTCCTTGCAGACACCCTTCCCTTTTCAGGAGACCCCCAATGCGAACCCCAGCCCTGGCCCTTGCCGCCGCACTCCTTGTCACATCTCTTCCGGCTTCGGCCGAAGTCACCCGGAACCTCAAAGCCGAGTTGTCGGCCGACCCCACCCGGCCCTTTCGGGTCGAGAACCTGGCCGGGCGGATGACGGTGCGCCAGGGAACAGGCTCCAAGGTCGTGGTTACGGCCACCGTCCACGGCGCCGATCAGCGGACCGCCGACCTTCTGCGTCTCGAAGAGGTTCGGGACCGTAAGACCGGGCATCCCACGCTGCGCGTTCAGTATCCCCTGGACCAGCACACGAGCTTTCGCTATGGCCGCGACAACAACAACGGCGGGTTCTTCGAGCGGATGTTTTCCGGCAACACCACGGTGACCTACGACGAAACCCGGGTGACCGTGAACGGGAGCCGCGGTCTCGCTCTGTATGCCGATCTGGTGGTCGAGATTCCGCGCGGCGCGTCCGGCACCTTCAAGAACGCCGTGGGGACCATCGAGGGCTCGGGGGTTGAAGGCACTCTCAAGTTTGACTCCGGTTCGGGCGATATCTCGTTGCGCGACTTCAAGGGCGAGGTGGTCGCGGACACCGGTTCCGGCGACGTCAACGCCACTTCGGGCCGCGGCTCGTTCAAGTGCGACACCGGTAGCGGGGACTGCACGCTGAAAGGCTTTGAGGGGGACAGCCTGAGCCTGGACACCGGCTCCGGCGACATCAATGTCACTGATTCGGCGGCCCGCGTGGTCAGCGCCGATACCGGTTCGGGCTCGATTCTGATCGAGGTGAGCAACACCGAGGAAGTGGACACCGACACCGGCAGCGGCGACGTCACCCTCGACCTCGGCGGATCGAAGCTCGCTCGGGTGAGTGCGGACACCGGCAGCGGCGACGTGACCGTGAAACTCCAGCGCAACCTCGGGTTCGAACTACGCACCGATGTGGGCAGCGGCGAAGTCTCGAGCGCCTTCACCGATGCGACGGCGGTCATGCAGCGCCAGAAGGTGAAGGGCTACCGCCGCGGTGATCTCCAGGTGAAGATTGACGTGGATACCGGCAGCGGTGACGTGAGCGTCGGCCCCGGCCGGTTCTGACTTTCGGGGATGAAACCCCTGGGCCCGATCCTCCTTCCGTTCACGGCGGCGCTTCCGCTCACCCGAGCGGCGGCGTCCCTGGGGTGGGGGCCCTCGCGCAGGAGGAACGACCTGTACGCGGTGCTCGCCCGACGTCCGGCCCCGGTTAAGCGCCCCTGATTCGAAGGCGCCAGTCCGCGACCACGCCGGCCACATGGACAACTCCGAACGACGCGAACATCAGCAACAGCGGTTCGATCAAGAAGCGGTGACGGCCCTGCACGTAGAAGGCCGACTGAAGCAAGCTGATCGCGATCATCACCAGAACGGCCAGGACGGCCGGAATTCGATGCGCGGACGGGCCGAGGCGATTTCGAAAAAGCAGACCCAGGCCGAGGAGAGCCAGAGCCAGCTCGCAACGGTAGACCCACTCGTAGATCCGGGCCGCGATGGGCGAGTAGTCGCCGGGATCGGACTCGATCTTCCACCAAAAGGTTCTCATCTTTCGGCCGAAGAGCGCCACGGCCTCGGCCGGCTCCGCGCGAATAAACTTCAGCGCCTCGGCCATGAACACCTGATGCCGGTCGAGTTCCGTTCCGTGGGCAATGACCGCCCGAATAGCCAGGGGCAGC
>CAZFQH010000628.1:0-1119 GCA_964520805.1 uncultured Acidobacteriota bacterium
CTCGCCAAGCGTGTTCCGCTCGCCGAAGACATGACGGTGGAGTCCGACTCCGGCGGCCATACCGACAATCGCCCCCTCGGCTCGCTCTTCCCCACGATTGCCGCCCTGCGCGACGAGATCGCCGCCGCGCGCGGATACGCCACCCCTATCCGCATCGGTGCGGCCGGCGGTCTCGGGACTCCTGCGTCTCTTGCTTCCGCGTTCGCCCTTGGCGCCGCCTACGTGATGACCGGCACGGTCAATGAAGCGGCTATCGAATCCGGGATGTCGGAAGCGGGACGCAAACTCCTCGCCCAGGCCGGCATCGCGGATGTGGCCATGGCACCCGCGGCCGACATGTTCGAGATGGGCGTGAAGGTTCAGGTTCTCCGCCGCGGCACCATGTTCGCGACCCGCGCCCAGAAGCTGTACGACGCCTACATGGCCCACGATTCGATCGAGAGTCTGCCCACCGCGGTGAGGACACGACTGGAGAGCGAGATCTTCAAAGCTCCGCTCGAAACGATTTGGGCCGACACCAGGGCGTTCTGGGAGCAGCGCGACCCTCAGGAGGTCGAGCGCGCGCACAAGGACCCACACCACCGCATGGCCCTTTGTTTCCGCTGGTATCTCGGGAAGGCGAGCCGATGGGCCAATTCCGGAGAGCCCACGCGAATCATGGATTATCAGATCTGGTGCGGGCCCGCCATGGGTGCCTTCAATACCTGGGCGAAAGGATCGTTCCTCGAAGTCCCAAGCCAGCGCGAAGTGGGACAGATTGCCCTCAACTTCCTTGAGGGCGCTGCGGTGATCGCCCGAGCGCAGCAGGTGCGGACGTTCGGGGTTCCGGTCCCGCCGAACGCTTTCGAGTTCCGCCCCGTTCGCCTGGCGTAAACGCCGCCCTACTGAGGGCCCTCTGGCGCCTTCGAATGCTCTGTAGCGGCGCCCGTGTTTCTGCTCGGCGGGTTGCCCCTGATTCTTCGCTCCTGACCCGCCTCTGGGGTGGCCGAAGGACCGTAAGTCTCTTTTTTGTCACAGTTCACCGTCCCGCCCCTCCTCCCGCCTTCGCCTGCGATAATTTCAAGCTCGAATCGTGGCTCCCCACGGTCGCCAAGGACGGCGAATCCAAACATGCCCCCA
>CAZFQH010000628.1:1129-2449 GCA_964520805.1 uncultured Acidobacteriota bacterium
CACCAACCTATTGCCATCGTGGGCCTTGGCGCCCTCTTCCCCGGTTCCACCGACGCCCATGGAATGTGGCGCGACATCGTCGCCGGCAAGGATCAGCTCACGGAAATTCCGAAGGCCCACTGGCTCATCGACGACTACTACGACGCCGACCCCAAGGCACCCGACAAGACCTACGCGAAGCGTGGCGGTTTCCTGCCCGAAGTCGCATTCGACCCCCTCGAACACGGCATACCGCCCAACGTCATCCCGGCCACCGACACCTCCCAACTCCTCGGCCTGATCGTAGCGAAGCAGCTCCTCGAGGACGCCACCCATGGCCAGTTCCCCGACGCCCTCCGCGAACGAACCAGCGTCATCATCGGCATCACCTCGGCCCAGGAACTTCTGGTCGAAATGGGCTCCAGGCTTCAGCGCCCCATCTGGGTGCGCGCCTTGCGCGAGCACGGCCTGCCCGAAGACGAAGTCCAGAAGGTCTGCGACCGCATTTCCGGGTCGTATACCCCGTGGCAGGAGAACACCTTTCCCGGCCTGCTCGGCAACGTGGTCGCCGGACGAATTGCGAACCGCCTGAACCTGGGTGGCACCAACTGCGTGGTCGACGCGGCCTGCGCCTCGGCCTTTGGCGCGCTCGCGATGGGCGTGCAGGAACTCCACCTCGGCAGTTCCGACCTCGTGATCACCGGCGGGGTTGAGACCTTCAACGACATCTTCATGTTCATGTGCTTCTCGAAGACGACCGCCCTGTCGTTTTCCGGGGACTGCCGGCCCTTCGACGCAAAGTCGGACGGCACGATGCTGGGCGAAGGCATCGGCCTCATCGGCCTCCGCCGACTCGAGGACGCGGAGCGCGACGGTAATCCAATTTATGCGGTGCTGACCAGTGTCGGGTCCTCTTCAGACGGTCGGGCCAAGAGCATCTACGCTCCGGTCAGCGCGGGTCAGGCGAAAGCGCTCCGCCGTGCCTACGAAGGTGCGGGTTACGGCCCGGAGACCGTCGAGCTCGTCGAAGCTCACGGCACCGGCACCAAAGCCGGCGACGCCGCGGAGTTCGGCGGTCTCAACACCGTCTTCAGCGAAACCACCCGCACCGACAAACAGTGGTGCGCCCTTGGGTCCATCAAGTCTCAGATCGGACACACCAAGGCCTCGGCGGGCGCGGCCGGTCTGATGAAGGCTACGCTCGCGTTGCACAACAAGGTGCTGCCCCCGACCATCAAGGTCGATACGCCAAACCCGGCGCTCAAGATCGAAGAAACCGCCTTCTATCTCAACACCGAAGCAAAGCCCTGGGTCCGCGACCACACTCATCCCCGTCGCGCC
>CAZFQH010000629.1:0-2447 GCA_964520805.1 uncultured Acidobacteriota bacterium
CTACGGTCCCATCCCCGCGGCGGGCCACGCCGATGGCGCACGCCTCACCACTGCCGGTTTCGGCGGGACAAAACCGGTGGCTCCCAACGTCGATGAGGCCGGACGAACACAGAACCGGCGTGTGGAGCTGGTGAAGAAATAGCGGGCGCATCGAAAAGCGCCAGCTCGGGGACTGTCGGTGGCTTCGACGCTCCGGCAAGCTAACCGCATTGCGGTCTTAGCCACCGGGCTTCTTTTCGCCTTTCGGTCTACTTCACCAGCTGGAGGGTCGCCTCAATTCGTGATGGCCCGGCCGGGGCTTTGACCGTGGCGGTAAGGACATGTCCGCGATCCTCTTCGGGGCCGGACGTGATCGATCCCGGGGGCCCGGGGACTTTGAGTTTGCCTACCGCGGTCGTGACTGCCACAATCTTCGGTTCCGCGACCACCACCTCGATCGCGGCTGCGCCTTTCCCTGCGTTTCGATACGCGCCCTTCCCCGCGACCTCGAACGGCGTGTCGGACTGCAGGCGCCATTCGATCTGTAAAGGCTCTTTCAGCGTGACGCCGTCTGAAACCGTGAACGTCGAACTGCCGTCAAACCTGAACGTGCGCGTGAACGCGGAAAGGCCAGGGACCTTCGGGTACGCGGCAGCGAGATCGGCCTCGAGGACCACTGAGGGGCCCTCGCGCTTGACGCTTGCGAATCTGGATACCGTCGAAACCAGCGTAAGGCGCGCCCCGCCAGACGTCGTGGTTGCCTTCGACACCCTGTCCGACTCCGCCGAACGTCACCGTGTTGTGGTTTCGCGCCGTGGGGAGACCCGCGTATCCGGTATCGCCGGTCAAGTATCGGCCGTTCGCCCAAATGATGAAGCTGCCCGCGTCCGGGTGCGCATGCCCACTGTCGAGCGCTCACTCGGGGATCCTTGGAAGCAGCGTTGCCGCGCGGTGGCCCTCCGGCGGCCCGGCCTTGAACGCGAACGCCAACGCGTCCTTGTCCCACGAGGTCCGGTAGTAGAAGACGCCCATGTCGTTGAAGTGATACTGAAGCGGAAAGGCACTCATCGGCGCGGCTTTAAGTGACGGCTCGCGCCACAACAACGTCCAGAACTCCTCCAGGTTGCTGTGCCCGAAGCTCGCGTAGCGGTCAGCGATCGCCTGAGCTTCGGGATCTTGAAGCCTCGCCGCCACCCGGTACATCAGGTTGAACTTGCTCTGAAGCGCGCCACCTGGATACGCGCGCGCGTAGTCGCCACCCTGCTTCGATCGAGTGAGCGGCCCCTCCCATATGTCGCCGAAATCGAAGACGTTCTGACCATCGGGCAATAGGGTGTGCGCGAGATAGGTCTTCCAGTTGCGGAAGAGGTCGCGGTTCCACAGGCTCTCGCCGGTCGAATGTTCCCAGGCGTCGAGAAAATCCAGTACTCCATGCCCTCGTAGTAGTAGCCGTCCGGGCTCAAGAGCTGGCCGGTGCGATGATGGTGGGCGCGGGCGGGCGCCGCCCAGCGTTCCGCGTCCTTCGACTCACCCATGAGAGCGAGCGCCGTGACCGCGAGACCGGCGGTGGGAATGAAGTCGTGATTCTGGGTGAAACGAAGCGTTCTCTTCGGTTTGAGCGCGAAGGCGTCGTAGACAAGACCCGCGTGCCGTTCGAGGGAGGTGCGGAGCGGGCACGTTCGGCCGGGGTGAAATCGTCGTAAAGGAGGTCGTAGGCCCAGCCAATGGCATAGAGGAGGTGGCCGGCGGCGAGATCGGTGTTGGGCTTGTTATAGGTGTAGCCCCACGGTTCATAGTCGATGGCAGCGAGCGTCCACGCCCTCGCGGCCGCGAGATACTCGGGCTTCTTCTCAACCACGGAAGCGAGGCTCACTTCGACGATCGCGAACGCGACATTGTTCTGTGACCGTCGTTCTTGGGGCCCGGGCGGCGGTGGGGGCGCCCCCTTCATCGCGGCGATGTTGGCGATGACCTTCGACCACTCGGCGCGGTGCGTGGTCCGCGCTCGCTCGCGAAGCGTGTCAATTCCCGCCTTGGTGACGAAGACACGCGGATGTACGCCCACGAGGTCGGGCTTTAGGGCCACCTTGTGGGCGAGGAGCTCATCGAAGGTTGGAACCACCTCTTGCGTGAAACCCTGATGGGCGGCCAACAAGGTCAAAATCAATGCTGCGGTTACCTTCATTCTCATACGGTCTGGCCCTTCCGTTCGATTGCGACACTTCCTATGCGACCGGCAAGCCACAGGGTCATGACCAGGCCGAGAGGCCCGAGCACGCCCGCGACCAGAAAAACCGGGGTGTAACCGTACTGGTCGACCACGCGGCCAGTGGCCCAGGTGAAGAGCACGCTCGCAACCGCCGCGGCCGCACCGCCGAGTCCGAACACCGAACCCACCGCCGTACCCGGGAAAAAGTCACTCGGAAGAGTCTGCAGGTTGTTCACCCACACCTGGAATCCAAACAACA
>CAZFQH010000630.1:0-2443 GCA_964520805.1 uncultured Acidobacteriota bacterium
AATCAGAAGACCCACGACTGGATCGCGAAATACGAGGCGGACCCGAAGCGTTTCGGCCCTTCGGCGGAGCTCATGGCAAGCGCCGACGCCTCTGTGCCGCCACCCGAGGCTGAGCTCCACCCGGATCGCGACCACCACGAACCCGGCCATCATGAACCTCCCGACCTGGCCCGCGCGGCGACCGTGGCCCAGCCGGAGAAACACGACAACGAGCTGTACATGCGCGACTACAGCAAATGCATCCTCTGCTACAAGTGCGTTGAGGCCTGCGGCGACGATGCTCAAAACACTTTCGCGATTGCCGTGGCCGGACGTGGCTTCGACGCTCGGATTTCCACGGAGTATGCGGTGCCCCTCACCGACTCCGCCTGCGTCTACTGCGGTAATTGCATTGGCGTCTGTCCGACCGGTGCCCTCATGTTCAACAGCGAGCACCGCATGCGCAAGGAGGGTTTCTGGGATGAGTCGAAACAGAAGGTGACGTCAACCATCTGTCCCTACTGCGGCGTCGGCTGCGACCTCGAGCTTCACGTCCAGGACAACACCATCGTGAAGGTCACCTCCCCGGCCGATAACGCGGTGACGAACGGCCACCTTTGCATCAAGGGCCGCTTCGGTTTCAGTTTCGCCCAGAACCGATAGATAAACGATTCCCGGTTGGTCCGGGAACCTTAAGGAGCGCTCCGAAAGGTAAGGACGAGGACATCCCGAAAGGCCTTTTCACCCGGCTTGAGGACGTGGATCGGCGTAACTCCGTGGCGTACTCGGGAGTCGTCCAGTAAGACCGCGTCCAGCGGCTCCGCGAGGGTGAAGACGCCCAGCGGGCGCCCCGTCTCATCGCCAACCGTGGTGATCCCGCCCTCGACGTTGACCCGCGCGATCAAAGCCACGAAGACCCACTCGACGCCATCTCGGTGCATGCCCTCCGGAGTGGGCATTCCCGGGGTGGCTCGTCCCGGCTCGATCCGGAATTGATGCATCTCGATCTTCCAGGGCGTTTCCGCCCGGACCGCGCCGCGGGCCGTGGTGAAGGCATCGAGGCAAAGTCTGATCAATCGGCTGGTTAAAGGATGGGCGGCGGTTGCTTCCGTCACGGGCGCGAACCAGCGATCGATCCCGCCGTTGAGGGCGTTGTAGTTGAGGCTCTGGAAATGCGGGCCGTGCGGTTCTCGGTTTATTTCTCCCCGGGATGCCACGAAACTCGCGAAGCGTCGTGTGCGAAATCTTCCGCCGTCCGCCATGTAGCGGTCGAGTTCGAGGTCGTTCCAGCTTGAGGCGAAGGCCGGCCAGTCTTTGAGCGCTTCATCCCCGACGATCGGGCGAAACCGCTCGGCGGGCACCGAAACGAAACCGGCACCGTCGGGGAGGGGAACGAGCGACGGCAAAGCGGTCATGGCCGCGTCTCCCCGACTCTCCGTGCCATCGCCCGGATCAAGGCTAGTGGAATCCACGCCGGGCCGCCTTCATGGGGATTCCGGGGCGGAAAGCGCTTTCGTGGACTGGCGGGTAGCGTGTTCGGCTGCTCTCATGAATCACAGCTTCAGCGTATCAGTGGTGTGGTGTCGGACTTCTTCGTTTCGGGGCCGATTCAGGAGACCGCCCTCGACCTCGTCCACCCGCCTGCCTATCGGTCAGATTCGCGCCCGGTATGCGCTCAGCAGGGCCTTCGTCACCGGGCCAGGGACGCCCGGACCAATCGGGGTTCCGTCCAGGGTCACCATGGGCGCCAGTTCCTTGAGAGTGCTGGTGATGAACAATTCGTCGGCGGTGCGGAGATCATCGGCGTGCAGAACGCGCTCCTCGAAAGGCACGCCTATGGCCGCGGCAATCTCGATGACGAGTTCGCGAGTGATTCCCGCCAGCAGCCCGCACGAAAGCGGCGGCGTGAGCAGGATGCCGTTCTTCACGATGAAGACGTTGGATCCTGCGCCCTCGGCAACTTCGTCGCGGGTGTTGAGGAGGATCGCCTCGAAGGCGCCCTTCGCGTAGGCCTCGCGGGTGGCCAGGGCGTTGTTCAGCAGATTCGACGCCTTGATCGCCGGGTTCAGGGCCTCCACCGGATTTCGCCGGATCGAGACGATCGAAGCCGCCGCCCCTTTTTGATAGAGAGCCTCGCTGGAGGGCTCCAGAGGCTTGGCGTACATCGCGATGGTTGGCTCGGGAATACGCTCGAAGCGGTACGACATGTCGCCCACCCCCCGGCTCACGATCACGCGAAGGTAAGATTCAGCGTTCCCGGCGAAGGAGAGACAGGAGTCGATCCGAGCCTTGATCTCATCGTCGCTGGTTCCGAGTTCGAAACCCAGAAGGCCGATCGAGCGACGCAGGCGCCTCAGGTGCCGGTCGAGTTCGAACGGCCGCCCGCCGTACGTCCGCAGCGTTTCGTAGGCGCTGTCGCCGAAAACGAAGCCGTTGTCCGTGACCTTGAGGGTGACGTCTTCGG
>CAZFQH010000631.1:0-2440 GCA_964520805.1 uncultured Acidobacteriota bacterium
GTACTGGGCGGCTCGACACGTGCCCTCGTCATGGAAACGATGGTGATGACCGTCTTCGCCGCCGCCGCGGTCGCCGGCTTCAAGGGCAGCCCATGGCTCGTCGTGGCCGGTCTCGCCGGGCATGGTGTGATGGACTTCTTCCACGCCGGCATCGTAAACAACCCAGGAGTGCCGGAGTACTGGCCGGGGTTCTGCCTCGCCTACGACGTCGCAGCCGCGGTTTGCCTGGCTTGGCTCATCAGGCTTCCGGAGCGCGCCACCCTATACTCAGCCTCTTTCCAGGCGAGGTAGAGATGGAGCGCTGGAACGTCGGCATCCTTATTTTCGACGGCGTCGAAGTGCTCGACTTCGCGGGGCCGTTCGAGGTCTTCTCGCGAACGCGCCTCGTGCCGGGTCTCGAGTCGCGCCGGTCCGAGGACAGCGCGCCTTTCCACGTGTTCACAGTCAGCAAGACCCGCGAGACCGTCCATGCGACGGGCGATCTGCTGGTCGTGCCTCATCACTCGTTCGCCGACGCGCCGAGGATCGACGTGCTGGTGGTGCCAGGCGGCTTCGGCACCCGGCCCTTGATGAACGACGCGCCCACGCTCGATTGGATCCGGACGACCGCGGCGGCGTCCCGGAAAATCACCTCCGTGTGCTCCGGCGCGCTGCTGCTGACCAGGGCCGGGCTCCTCGAAGGCAAGCGCGCCACCACGCACTGGGGCGCGCTCGATCTCCTCGAGTCCCTGGGAGGGGTGACGGTCGAGCGCGAATCGCGCGTGGTCGACGACGGCGTCATCACCTCGGCCGGCGTCGCCTCGGGGATCGACATGTCGTTCTACGTCGTGGAGCAGCTCCACGGCCGCGCGGTCGCCGACGAGACGGCTCATTACATCGAGTACCGGCCGGTCGGGCGCTAGCAGCTGAAGCGCGCCCCGAGGTTTCTGAGGAGAATTCCCTCTACCTCGACGCGGCCGGCTTCTTGCCGTTCGAATTTGCCCCGGCGAGGGCCATCAAACCCTCCCTTGTCGCTTTGGCGGCCTCACTGGTATCCGGCCGGTTCAACCCGATGCGCGGGTATCAGAGAAACGGTGGCGTCGAGTGGCGGGGCGCAGCCGGGCGATCGCCTATCATCACCCGCTTTCAGAAAAAAGGAGATTGAGTATGGCCCACCGCCGCATTGGTATCGCACTGAGTTCACTTATCACTTCTGGCACCATCCTGTGGCCGACCGCTGAGGGTGCTATGGCCGCGCAGGATGTTCCCATCGTTCAGCCGGGAGCGCCGGGACAGAAGACGACGAAGTTGACCGCGCAGCAGGCGGTCAAGCTCGCCGACACTCGCTATACCGCGGATGACGTCACCTTCATGCGCGACATGATCCATCATCACGACCAGGCCGTGCAGATGGCGGAGCTGGTGAAGGATCGCACCAACCTGCCCGAACTGGTGGCGGTGGCGGGACGGATCAACGCATCGCAGGCCGACGAGATCGCCTTCATGCAGAAGTGGCTGCGCGAACGGGGCGAAAGCGTGCCCGATGCTTCGATGCATCGCGGGATGGATATGAAGGGCACCATGGCCGGCATGGCCTCGCCCGCCGACATGGCGAAGCTCGCAACCTTGAAGGGCGCCGACTTCGATCGGCTTTTCCTGAGCCTGATGATCGCGCATCACGACGGCGCGCTCAAGATGGTCGATGCGCTGGTCAAGCGACCCGGCAGCGCCTACGAGCCGATTCTCTTTCAGTTCACAAGCGACGTGAAGACGGAGCAGAAGGCCGAGATCGAACGGATGAGCAAACTCCTGGGCACGCTCGCGACCGATCCCCGAGTGGCGCTACGGGCCGGGTTCAAGGATGCGGGGCAGGCGGCGAGTCATTTGGCGCTGGTCGCGGCGCTGAGCAGGCCCACCGGCTTCTTCGACCCCAAAAACGAAGCCGATATGCCCCTGCCTAAGCTCAAGAAGGCGGATGCCGGGGCCGCGCCTAAAGCGGCAGACGGCCAGTCGAACGAGGGCACCGAATGGAGCGAGCGTTCTCCGCTCCTTTCCTTCGCGCAGACCGACATGGCGTTCAAGGGCGATGTGCTGGTGACCGGCAACTACCACGGCTTCAACATCTATCGTCTGACCAATGCGAAAGCGCCAACGCTCCTGAGTTCGGTGGTCTGCCCCGGCGGGCAGGGCGATGTCTCCATCGTGGGTGATCTCCTGATCATGTCCGTCGAACAAACCCTCGGCCGCGTGGACTGTGGCCGTCAGGGTGTGACCGGGGAGGTGAACAAGGAGCGCTTCCGTGGTCTGCGCATCTTTGACATCTCCGACCTCGCGAGCCCCCGCCAAGTCGGCCAGGTGCAGACCTGCCGCGGGTCGCACACGCATTCTGTCGTGGCCGAGGACAAAGACCGGATCGTGGTCTACAACTCCGGCACCGCCGGGGTCCGCAAGGAAGAGGAAC
>CAZFQH010000632.1:0-2430 GCA_964520805.1 uncultured Acidobacteriota bacterium
CGAGGGGTCGGAGAAGGCGAGGGCCAGCGTCCCCCCGCGGCGCCCGGTATGGGGAGGCCCGTAGATGCGGACCAGCGGCTTTCCGTTCGGGTGCTTGAGGTCGAGCATTCGTTCGATGATCCAACCGGTCAGCAGGAGAACCCGCTGGTGCACGGTGTCGAGGCCCACGTCCTCGATCACGTCGAAACCCAGTTCGACCGCCGGGATGTTGGCGAAGTCGACCGTCCCGTCCTCGAAGCCCGCGGCTCCGCTGCTGAAGACGAATCGGTCGGCCTGCACCGAGGCGGTCTCGATGGTGCCGCCCGCGAACCACGGACGGTGCAGCTTTCGCAAGGCCGAGTGGCGCGCAATCAGGACGCCCACCCCGGTCGGATAGCCGAACATCTTGTAAAAGGAAAGAGCCACGAAGTCGGGGTGGAAACGGGAAAGATCCAGGCGGTTGGTGGGGACGAAGGCCGCCGCGTCCAAAAGAACATCGAAGCCCTTCGACTGCGCCCTCTCGATCCACTCGAGGGGATGGTGAACGCCGGAGAAGTTCGATTGCGCCGGATACGCGAAGAGATTGTGGCCCTTGGGCCTCGCCTCCTCGAGGTGACGATCCAGGATCGCCTCATCCACTCGGAGTTCGGGCGGAACCATGGGGACGTAGATCGTGCGCGCGCCCCGCAGCCGGTCGAACTCGCGGATGCCGTTCACCGAGTTGTGGTTGTCGAAGGTCAGCAGGAAGAGATCGCCAGGGCAAAAAGGGTAGGACTCGCCCACCAGTTTCAGGGCATGGCTGGCGTTCGCCGTGAACACCACCGCGTATTCCTCGGGGTCCGCCCGGAAGAAGTCGAGGACACGCCTGCGGCACCCCTCCACTTTGGAAGTAGCGAGGCGCGAAGCCGGACTGTTCGAGTGCGGATTGCCCAGAACCTCGCCAAGCAGCGCCTCCTGGTGGCGCTCGATCTGCGAAGAAGCGTAAAGGCCGCTCCCGGTGTAGTCGACATAGATCTGCCCCTGGGCGTCCAGGCGGCCGAACTCGCGCTGCCGGAGGGCGTCAAGCGCGGAGGTCTGTTCGTATTCGGGATGGGTGGCAACGAACGCCCTGAACGCCCCGGCAGGGTCCGGCACCGCGTCCATGTTCACAGGTCCGGCGCCTCGTGGGACCAGGGCCTCGCCCACTCGATCAGACCCCGCCGCATCCAGGCGGCCGGGGCCCGGGAAAGCCACGCCGTAATTTCATGCTGCTTGCCGGCGTCGATCCCGATGTCGATGTTCACGTTGTTCTCCTCAAGTCGGCGCCCACAACGTACTAGACCGCGGTCCGAATTCCTTGTCGATGATGCGAATGGACCAGGGGGCAAGGGAAGCCGCGACGATGAGGAGCGGGGCCAGAGATGGCTTCCGAGTCATGGAACCCGACGGGACAGCCAATGACGGAGGGCCTGACCTTGGCCCTGGCGCACAACCGGGAGGTGAAGGGGCACTTTCTGCGGGCCGCTGCGTCAGGCCTTGGGCTGTAACACAGCCGCGTGTAGCTGCCGCACGGGCTCCATCCAGTTCTTGATCTCGTCCGCGGTGGGCGGAAGCTCGTAGGGGTGGTGGTGACAGGCGCGCGAGAGGGCCGACCAGGCGTGAGCGACCCGGGCCGCAAGGTCGCCCTCGCGCAGATACTCGCGGAGACAAATGAGCTGCGCGCGCGTCGAGCAGCGCTCAAGGGCGATCCCCTTCACGATCCAGTAGCCCGCGAGGGTTTCCTCCAGCGCCTGGCGCACGAGTAGAGCGGATGCGCGCGGCCAGAGCCCAGGGCGCGCCACGTATTTGCGCGACAGCATTCCGGAGGCCAGGTCAAGCAGTTCGAGCGAACTCGTCATTTCTGGCCCACCAGCCACTGGGCCAGTCTCTCGGTGGCGTTCACGATCTCGACCGACTCCATCTCGATCGCGGCGCCATGGGCCCCCTCATTGGCGGCACGAAGCACGTCGGCGAACTCCTTCTTTTCCTTGCTGAGGCGCGCCAGCACTTCCCCGCTGCGCGCGACGTCACCGAAGAGCACCAGAGCCAACTTCTGCGCAACCTTCTCTGCGTCCTCAAGACGCCCTTCGACTTCTTCGCGACCGAGCCCTTCGGTCAGCCATCGTCGACGGAGAACACGGGTCGCAGCCGCTTCCAGGGCGCCCCGACACAATCCGGGGACCACGCGCCTCCGCGCATCGGCGGGCAGGTCCCTGGTTAGCGCCACCGCCGACGCGTCCTCGATGTAGCGCCGAACCGGATCGGCCCCCGTGCGCACCTCGACCACGGACCTCTCTCGTCGCGTGACTTCGAGGACGCTCGCTTCGATGCCTTGGCGCCGCACCGACTCGCTCAGCCGATCGTCGTGGGTGAAGACGATCACCTGCCTCGATTTCGCGGCGTCGCGGAGGACACAGGCCAGGCCGTCGATGC
>CAZFQH010000633.1:0-2427 GCA_964520805.1 uncultured Acidobacteriota bacterium
GCGCTATCTCAAAGAGCGGTTCAAAGACGCCGCGGCTTGGCAGGTCAGTGCGAAGGGCACCAAGGACTACGTCTCACGCGAGGGCATCCGGGTGGCGCCAGCTATCGAGCTGTTGAAGACGCTGGTTTGAATTCCCTTCCGCTGCGCGGTCCTGGGCGATGGACTTGAACAAGACGACGGACTCCGACATTGACCCCTTCGATGCCAAGACGTCCAGGTTGCAGCCCATCATCTGAACCCAGCTGGGTGGGCTTGCCCGCGTCCTGGCCGGCGAATCAAAGGTAGTTGTTGTCGCAACAGTCCTGAGCGGCCCAGAACCTCTGGGTTTGCAGCATCGGCTGGGAGGCTTCGATTGCGGGAGGGCGGCAAGGGCCTCAGGCCGTCCGAAGGGCCGCCGCAGGCGATCGGGGGACTGCGGGTGCCCGGCGTTCATGCGCATGACGAGCGTCATAGGCCGCCGCAGCCGAGGCCGATAGGGTGGAGCCATGGAAACAGGAATAGCCACACCATCACATGACGTCACGATTGGCGCGATCGTCGCCCAGGACTTCCGGGCTGCCGCCGTGTTTCAAAGGTTCGGCATCGACTTCTGCTGCGGCGGCAAGCGATCGGTTTCAGTCGCCTGCCGCACCGCGGGTGTGGACATGGGCCTGGTGCTCGCGTCGTTGAGCGAGCTCCGGCCGGATGAAGATTCTCCCGATGATGCGGCCCACTGGTCGTTGGACCGATTGGTCAGTCATATCGTCGACACGCATCACGTCTACATTCGTTCCGCCGGACCCACCATCTCCGCTTACCTCACGAAGCTGGTGGCGGTCCACGGGGAACGGCATCCCGAACTTGCCCGCATCGAGAATGCGTTTGGCCAGATGAATCGGGAGCTGCTGCCTCACATGGTGAAGGAGGAGCAGGTGTTGTTTCCCTACATCCGCCAGTTGATCAAGGTGGCTTCAGGAACGAAATTCTCCAGCCCGTTCGGCAGCGTTCTACACCCCATCCACGCGATGGAGCAGGAACACGAAGAAGTTGGCAACGAGATGCGGATCATCCGGGACCTCACGAGTGATTTCACTCCGCCCTCGGACGGGTGCACCACGTATCAGGTCTGCTTCTCGGAGCTTCGGCATTTCGAAGAGGACCTCCATCGCCACGTCCATCTTGAGAACAACGTACTTTTTCCCAGGACGGTCGCGCTCGAAGAGGACGTATGCCGCGGTTGAGGACTCGAGCGCAAGGGCACGTCAACTCGCTGCAGATGAAGTAACTCGTCCTAAGAACCGATTTGCGCGGTCGGGGCACACAGGGAAGGGGCTCAGAAGCCGAGGCCCTGACCGGCGCCGAGGAGTGTGGCGATTCCGAGGATCGCGAAAACGAGGGCGGCGAGGCCATGGACGAGCTTCACTGGAATGCGGTGCGCGATGCGATCGCCAAGCAGAACCGCCGGTACGTTCGCGATCATCATTCCGAGGGTCGTGCCCAGGACCACCGAATAGAAAGCCCGGTACTGGGCGGCGAGGGCCACCGTGGCGATCTGCGTCTTGTCGCCCATCTCCGCGAGGAAGAAGGCCACGAAGGTCGTCCCGAACACGCCGAAGCGCGCAGCTCCCGCGTCCTTGTCGTCGATCGTGTCGGGGATGAGGGTCCAGACCGCCATGCCTATGAAAGACAAGCCGAGGATCCAGCGTAAGGCCTCGGGTCCGATGAACGCGGTGATCCAGGCGCCGACCGCGCCCGCGAGCCCGTGATTCGCGATGGTCGCGACGAGGATGCCGAGGATGATGGGGAGGGGCTTCTTGAACTTCGCAGCCAGGAGAAACGCGAGAAGCTGGGTCTTGTCGCCGATTTCCGCGAGAGCGACGATGCCCGTCGAGACGAGAAAGGCTTCCAAAGATCAGGAGGTTCGGCGGTTCAGTGCGAGGCCACTCACGGGCTTGAGTTTAGCCCGCATAATTCACCTGAGAGTCAGCGGCGGCGTGGCAGGGCTGAGCGCTGCCAGGCGGCGTGGCAGGGGCCTCCGGGGATTCCCCGGAGCCCCTATGCGGATTCGGAACGGCCGGGCACCCACAAGGGGTGCCCCTACGTTTCGGGGGAAGGCCCCCATGCCAGGCTGCGTGCTGGCCCGAGGGCAGGCTGCGCGCTGGCCCGAGGGCAGGCTGCGTGCTGGCCAGGCTGGCGTTCTGGTAGGGGCGGCCCTCGTGGCCGCCCTGCGAGATCGGAACGGCCGGGCACCCACAAGGGGTGCCCCTACGCTTCGGGGGAAGGCCCCCATGGCCAGGCTGCGTGCTGGCCCATGGCCACGCTGCGCGCTGGCCCGAGGGCAGGCTGCGTGCTGGCCCGAGGGCAGGCTGCGTGCTGGCCAGGCTGGCGTTCTGGTAGGGGCGGCCCTCGTGGCCGCCCTGCGAGATCGGAACGGCCGGGCACCCACAA
>CAZFQH010000634.1:0-2423 GCA_964520805.1 uncultured Acidobacteriota bacterium
GTTCCAATCCACGTTCACCACCGGGTGATTGCTGCCGGCCTGATCGGATGGCATCGACCTCCCGTTCGCAGTCGCGAAACGCTGGAACGCCCCCACCGTCACTTCCGTCTTGTTCATCCAGAACCCGCTCACCGAAACCTGGTGCTGCGGCTTCTCAGCGCTAGCGCATTCCGAATCGCCGGAGGTGCAGCCCATCTGGAAACTTCCCCCCGGAATCCGTGCCCACTCCAGCGTGCTGGAGCCGGAGGAGTTCGCGGCGGTCTGACGCGGGACAGGCGAAGGCTCGGCTTCCGTGGTGGGCTGCGGAGTGGCGCGGGGCGTTGAGGGCACCGAGTACGGCGTCGAAGCGGGCGCCTGCGAAAGCTGTTCCGGCGTCGCCTCTGTTGCAACCACCGCTTGCTGTGCTGCGGGTTCGGCGGCCGCGGTCTGCTGCTGCGGCGCTGGTGGCACGCCTGAGCCGCTCATCAGCCACAGCACCACGCCAATGATGACGACCGCCGCGATGGCTGTGATCACCGGGGCTCCCGGCCCGGAGCTTGTTGCGGGCTCGGATGCAGCGTACGTCGACCGCGGCGGGTCAACCCGAGGCGACAGGCGTTGCGCTTCGGGCTGGGGCGTAGAGCGTGGCGTCGCCGCCGGGGCTGGTGCGGGCGGCGGCGGTTGGCCTCCGGGTGGCGGCCCGGGCCTGGCTGGCGGCGGTGTCCACGACGGCGTGGGCGGAAACCGCCATCCCACCCTTGCCGATGCGCCGCTCCAGCCGATAACGCCCGGTGAGCGCCGTGCCTTCGCCGAGGGCCGGGATGAAGCTGTCGCCAGCGTCTCGCGGGAGTGGCCACCGACTGGAAGACGACCGACCTTCGCCGAGGGCCGGGATGAAGCTGTCGCCAGCGTCGGCTGGTGCCACTGGCTCGGCGGAGCGTGCCCTGTCTAGCCACTCACCGCAATGGCGGCATTTCTTCGCGGTCTCAGAGATCTCGCTCTCGCAGAAGGGGCAGGGTTTCATTGAGGTGTGGAGGATTCTCTCCCGGAAGGGCACAACGCAGGTTTCAGGGCGGTTAGCGTGATGGAGCACCGCTGTGGCCCAGCGTCGGTAGGCTCCGTGCTCCTTTACTGTCTTTGGCAAGGAAGGACGGGGTCGAATACGCGGCGTGACGACTTCGCCCGAGCCCCGCCTCGTGTGATGCAGGCGATTGGCCGTAGACTGCCGAAGCCAGAGGTTCCATGCTTGAGCCAGTGAAGTCGAATCGGGAAGAGATACTTTTGATTGCCGGGCGGCACGGGGTATCGCGGGTCCGCGTTTTCGGCTCCATGGCGCGTGGCGACGCACGTCCTGAGAGTGATGTGGACCTGCTCGTGGACGTCGGCCCCGATGCGGGCCCCTGGTTCCCGGGGGGCCTGGTTGCCGACCTGGAGCAACTCCTTGGGAGACCCGTTCAAGTGATCACGGAGCGCGGGCTGGACGTGTTGCTGCGAGAGCGTGTGCTTCGGGAGGCCGTTCTGCTTTGAAGGACGACCGCGTTTACCTTGCGCACATTCTTCGTTGCGTCGAGCGTATCGAGGCCTACACCGTCGAAGGTCGAGAAGGGTTCATGGCGTCGGATCTCATCCAGGATGGCGTCCTTCGTAATCTTCAGACCCTTGCTGAATCCAGCCAAAGGCTTGCGGACAGGGTCAAGGCCCGGCACCCGGAAGTCGACTGGAGGAGCTTGTCTGGATTCAGGAATGTGCTCGCCCACGACTACCTCGGCGTCGATCTCGACCAGATTTATCGGGCGGTCGAGCGGGACGTGCCTGGGCTGAAGCAAGCGTGTCTGGCCGCACTTGGTGAGCTTCTGAGCTGCTAGTTGTTAGCTCGCGCCTTAAGCGCCCCGCAGGCGGTTGATCTCGCGATTCGCGGCGTTCAGGATCTGCGCCTTTTCGTGGGCGTAGGCGGCATCGACGAGAAGAAGTAGAAGATCGAATCCGCCGGCCACGATGCGCTCGCCGATGCTGAACCGAAAGGAGCGTGGAAATTTTTCCGCCTTCGGCGCCAGCCACAGAGCGAGGTGCCATAAACCACCGCTACGCTTGAATCAAGGGAAAAGGGAAAGAGATCAAGGGGAAGCGTCCCGGGCACAACGGAAGCCGAAGTTGTCGAAGCGATAGCCCGTGTCAACCCTGCTGCGGCCCGAAACACGAAGGAGCCTCGGGCTGTTGCCCCACGACCCGCCGCGCAGCACACGGCGAGACTGATCGCCTCCACTTGTCCACGGCGACCCGTCGCTGGGCGCACCCGAATAGCCCTCATGCCACGCATCCCCCACCCACTCCCACACGTTGCCTGCCATGTCGTACAGACCGAATCCATTGGCCGAAAATGACCCGACTGGTGACGTGTTGACCCATTGGTCGCGACCGCTTGCCAGACCAGCGCAGCATTGATC
>CAZFQH010000635.1:0-2421 GCA_964520805.1 uncultured Acidobacteriota bacterium
GTCCATGAGACGCAGCCCCTGTATTCGCGCGGTCACCACGATGGCCGTGAGCGTGCTGCAGAAAGTGGCGATCAGCAGAGGCAGGAAGATGTCGGTCGGATCGGCCGCCCCCATCTGCGCACGGTAGGTCATGAGCGCGGTCGGAATGATGGTGACCGCGGAGGCGTTGATCGCGAGGAACATGATCTGGTCGTCACTCGCGGTGTCGGGCTTCGGATTCAGTTCCTGAAGTTCCTTCATCGCCTTAAGACCCAGGGGCGTGGCGGCGTTGTCGAGGCCCAGCACGTTCGCGGACATGTTCATCACGATCGAAGCGCCGGCCGGGTGCGCTGCGGGAACCCCGGGAAAGAGCCTTCTCAGGAGCGGGTCGAAGGCGCGCGCCACGATGGCCACCGCTCCTCCCTTCTCACCGACCCGCATGATGCCGAGCCAGAGGCACATCACTCCCGTAAGTCCGAGCGAGATCTCGAACCCGGTCTTCGCCATGTCGAAGGTGGACCCCACCATCGCCGCCCACACGCCGGGCTCTCCCAGGACCAGCCAGCGAAAGATTCCGGCCACGAAGGACACGAAGAAGAAGCCGACCCAGATCCAGTTCAGCATTGCCGCCGTATGTTAGGCGCATGCCGGCCGGAAGCTGCGAGGCGGGAGAACGCTCCCGCGACTCCGAGTACTCGCGGTCAGGATGCCGGCCAGTGGTCTTTCGTCATCCAGCGGACTACGTCCGCGCGACTCACCACCCCCAGAAGACGACCTGCTTCCACGACGGGGACCAGGTTGACCCTCTTTCCGACCATCAGTTCAGCGAGGGCTTCAATACTCTCGTCTGGCCCGATGGTCCACACCTCCTCGGTCATCACGTCGCGCGCTTCGGTCCCGACCATGTGGCGGATTCGTCGCTCGAAGTGGCCCTGCGTCTCGAGCGGAATGCGGCCTTCCAGCAGGGGAAGAAACGGCGGCGGATCGATACGGGTGTTGCGAACCACAAGATCGAAGTCCGTAACAATGCCGATCACCCGCCCGGTCTCGTCCACCACGGGCACACCGCTGATCGACCCCTTGTCCATCAGCTGCGCGATGCGGCCCACTGAGGTATCGACGCTCGCGGTGACCGCGTCTGCGGTCATGATGTCGCGGACGCGCAGGCCTTCCTGGGCATTGGCACGCCCAGGTTCGCTACGACCGGTGGGCAGACCGCGTTCCGCCTGCTCTGTGGGTACGTCGGTGGAAGTGGTCATGGAAATTCCTTTCAGGGATCTATCGGGACGAGCCTACGGGATGTTCCTGTACCAGGGTCAGGCCCGTGCTTTGAACCTCGCCCGGCGGGCCCTTCAGCCGGAGCGGACGAACGGTGAGAACCGGGCAGGTGGCGGCCCGAATCACGTGCTGGGCATTCGACCCGGAGAAGAGGTGCTCGAAGAGGCCATGACCCTGCGCACCTATGACGATCAAGTCGATGCGCTCGGTCGCGGCGAGACGGAGGATCTCCTTGTAGGCGCAGCCCAGCACCGCCCGAGGCTCCGCGGGGACCCCTGGCTCACCGGCCCCGTCAATGACCTCAAGCAGCCTCGCGCGAGATCGTCGCTCGACGTCCGCTCGGAGAGCCTCAACATCGATCAGAACGCGAGACGCCGCCTCCCTCACCTCCTCCAGGTTCTCGACCACGTGCAACAAGAGCACCTCGGCTCCACCCTTCCCGGCGATGGCGAAGGCCAGATTCACCGCCTCATTCGAGGTGTCGGAGAAGTCCGTGGCGCACAGAATCCGGCTGATCAGCCCGGGGGCCGCCCAGGTGCGTCCTTCTTCACGGGCAACCGTCAACACGGGGCAGGGCAGGCGTCGGATCAACCTCTCCGTTACCGAACCCAGGAAAAGATGCTGAAGGCCACTTCGACCGTGGGTTCCGAGCACCACCAGATCCGCTCTCATCACTTCGGCCACGGCCACGATTTCTCGCCAGGGCTCGCCGGAGCGCACCTCGATCTGGTGGTCGATCCGGGCCTCGCGGGCGGGCTCCAGGAACAACCGCATCTGGGCTTCGACCCACCCGTGGACCTCCTGGGTCTGGAGCCAGGGTGGCCCGACGTTGCCGGTCTCGGCGCCCGCATAGGGATCGGGAATCACATAGACGATCTTGAGTCGCGACCCGAACTGCCGCGTCAGGGCCAGGGCATGCCGCAAAGCCAGGGCGGAAAAAGGAGAGAAGTCGGTCGGACACAGAATGCGTTCGAAATGGGGGGTCGCCATAACGTCACCTCTGTATCGTCACTGCAGCAATCGCGGTGCCATAACACGTCGAGGCAACTCCCATCCCCGGATGGCTCGCATTCCGACGGGACGAAACCCGTGCGCCCCACCCTAATGGGACTTCGGAAATTTTTGCGCGGTCCGCCCGAAGACGGGTTACTCCCGCCAGCCCTG
>CAZFQH010000636.1:0-2414 GCA_964520805.1 uncultured Acidobacteriota bacterium
CCCTACCAGACGGTTTCGAACGGAACCGTGACCGTCTCTTTCAAGGACGCGGGTCTGTCGATGAACGTCACGCCCCAGATCACCGACGCCGGAACCGTATTCATGCAGGTGGTCGTCGAGAACTCGTCGCCCGACTTCGGACGAACGGTCGGTACCGGCGCTTCAGCGGTTCCGCCCATCAACACTCAGTCGGCAGCGACGTCGGTGCTCGTCAAGGACGGAGCCACAACCGTCATCGGCGGCATATATCAAGGCCAGGAGACGAGCTCCAAGCAGAACACACCGTTCCTGTCGCAGATCCCGATCCTCGGGATGCTCTTCAAGAACAACTCCGTGCAGAACACCAACAACGAACTCCTGATCTTCATCACGCCCAGGATTGTGCGGTAGGAAAAAGGGGAAAGAGAAACCATGAATCGATCCATTATTCGCTCTTCGACACTGCGTGCCGGAATGCTCGTGGCGGTAGCCGCCCTGTCCGGGTGCTCGGCGGGATACACCACCGGGAATACGGCAACCGTGAACCTGATCATTGCCGCGGTGAACGGTGGCGTTCCGCTTCAGTCCGATGTATCCAACGGGGGTGCGGTGATCTCCAACTCGGTCGAGCTGGCGGTCGCCGTTCGCTTCAAGAACGGCAACGGCATTACCGCTCCGTCCGTACCTAGCGCGGTGATCATCGAGCGATACGAGGTGAGCTACCGCCGGTCTGACGGCCGCGGGGTCGAAGGGCAGGATGTGCCCTATCGGATTTCCGGGAACATCACGATGGCGTTCGACGTGAAGAACAGTGGCACCGACCCTCTCATCATCGAGGTAGTCCGTGCCCAGGCCAAGCTGGAACCGCCCCTGCGGAATCTGCGGTCGGTGACCGGAACCAGTCTGGGCGGTGCCTTCGTCGTCACGATGTTCGCGGATATCACGGTGCATGGGCGCACCATCTCGGGCCAGCCGGTCAGCGGCTCGGGCTCTCTCCAGATCGACTTTGCTGACTACAACACAACGACCTAGGGAAGGGCACGCAAGGAGAATTTCCATGCAAGACACGAAACACAAAGTAAGGCTCGTGGCCGGCCTCATGGCCTGCACCCTGTCTCTTCAGGGCTGCGGCCTTGACAAGGTCGAGGTGCCCACGGCTCTCGTTGGACCCTCGGAACTCGGCATCTCCCTGCAGATGATCGCGCTTCCGGACATCGTCGTAGCCGATGGTATCCAGACCTCGGTCATCCAGGCGGTGGTGCGGAACCAGAACGGGGCTCTTGCTGCCAACCGTCCGATTGTCTTCACAATTGCCGATGAGCTTGGGCGCACCGCGGAAATCGGCACTCTGCACAGTATGGGTGGCGTCCGCGTGTTCGGGTCGACCACGGTGACAACGAACACGAACGGCATCGCGCAGGTGGTCTACACCAGCCCGGAGCGACGAGACTTCACTGCGGATTCGCGGATCATCGTGGGAGCGCGGCCCGTGGGGACCGATGCCAACGGCGCGCCGTACACGACGCTCAGGATCGAGCTGAGATCCGCCGAGCCGAGGCGGTTCCCGCAGGTTCCTGGCAATGGAGCGCCTACCTGCAACTTCAACGTTGCCCCGAACAATCCCATCAACAAGGAAGGAACGGTACTTCGTTTCTCCTCGACCGCGAGCGATGCGGACGGATACATCGTCCGGTATGAGTGGTACTTTGGCGACGGCACTGCCTCCAGTGGGGCGGAGGGCCACATCGACATACAGAAGGGCTATCCTCTCGCGGGAACGTACCTCGTGACGCATATCGTGACCGATAACGTCGGCATGCAAGCCGCCTGCACGTACACCGTGAACATCGGCCCCTAGCCCCCCTAGACCCCCCTAGACCTAGACCTCCGCTGAATCCCCCCCAATGAGGGCCCGGCTGTTGTAGCCTTCCTGCAGCAACCGGGCCCTCGACGTTTTCATACCGGACCTTTGCGACATCCCACCCATGGACGAAAACCCGCGAATCGGCGAGCTTCGAAAGAAGATCGAGAAGGACCCAGGCTCCCGCCTGTTCGCCCAGCTCGCCGAGGAGCTTCGGAAGGAAGGGCGCCACGAAGACGCGATCGCGGTCGCCCGCGGCGGCTTGGAGAAGCACCCAAACTATCCTTCGGCCCGGCTGACTCTGGCGAGGGCACTGCTTGATGCGAAACGTTCCAAGGAGGCGAGGTCCGAGTTGGAACATATTGTCAAGGCTTCGCCCGACAACATCCTGGCGAGACGGTTGTTGGCGGAAGTTCTCGACGAGATGGGAGAGGCCTCGCAGGCGATTGAGCAGTTTGAGCGTACGCTCCAGCTGGCCCCGGATGACAAGGGGCTGACCGAAAAGGTTGCGGATCTGAAGAGGCGTACCGGTGAGATCACGCGCAGAGCGGCCGAGGCTGAGGCAGGGGTGGCC
>CAZFQH010000637.1:0-2411 GCA_964520805.1 uncultured Acidobacteriota bacterium
CCTGAGTAAGCGTTGCAGGTTTCGCTCAGCGCAACGCGGATCATTCGGGGCATCGATCGACTCCGGTGAAGAGGACAGCGATGCGTTCGTGGGCTCCGAGGAGGCCCGCCTGGGCCAAGGTCATGGCCCCGGCGAGCCCGGCGGTGCCCGTGGCGCTCGCGTGGATTCCCGCCGCGCGGCCGTCGCAGTACGCCTCGAGGATATTGGACTCGGAGGCGACGATGGGCGAGCCGCCGGTCATCAGCATCCCGCGCACCACCGCGAGCCAGTCGTACGTCTCGTCATCGAGGATTCCTGAGGCCGCGCTTACTGGTTCGCTCTCCCACGGCCACATGAAGCGGGATCGACCTCCGGCCGCCTCATGGATCGCACGCTCTCTCGCCGCAGGGGCGGTATTCGCGGCGAGCCACTGCGCGGCCATTGCATCCGCGCGGGCCGCCTCCACGTCGGTGGCGAGGTCGTCGGCGGGAAGCAGCGCCCCACCGGACTCTTTCAGCAGCGACCGGACCACACGGCGCCAGGCGCGGACCAGCGGGAACCCGCCCGCGGACTGCACGGCATGAATGGCGGGGAGCCGACCGAACAGTCGGAGGTCGCGGGCCCAGCCGAGCCCCTGAATCACCGAGCTTGCGAGCGCGCCGCCGCCCACCTGGATCAGGAGTCGACTGACCGGTGCCCCGACACCCTGCTCCGCGAGTTCAAAGGCCAGGGTCATCCCGCCGTCGATGGCGAGGCCGTTGTCGCTTCCCTGAACCGAGAAGGGCAGGGCGCCGGCCTTCACGGCTTCACGGAACCGGTGATGGCAGGGGTCGCCCGGGGGATCACCCTCTAGCAGTCGACTTTCATCACAGACTGCTAGGCGAGCACACGTCTCGATCCGCGCGCCCAACGCGGTGAGTTGGGCGATGACCGCGGCATCCGCCCAGGGCGGCACGAAGACGCGCAGGGAACGCTTCGCCGCCCGGGCCACCACCGCAGCCGCGAGTGCTGCGTTCCCGCAGCTCGCGATGGCCAGCGGACGCGCCGCCTCGGCAGATCCCTTCAATCCGGCGTGTTCGGCGACGGCAAGGGAAAGGGCAAGGCCAAACAGGTGTCGCGCCTTGTGCGAACCCGCGACGTTGCCAGTCTCATCCTTGATCCAGAGTCCGTCGCCCGCGAGTCCAAGCGTCTTCGCGACTTTCGGTGCGGCAAGGTAGGGGGTGATCGCGAAGCCCTGACCATCCACGGCGGCCACCGCGCGATCCAGGTCGCGCACGAGGGCTACGTAATCGCTGTCCCCGAGTCCCAAAGACTGCGCCAACTGCCAGGAGTGTGACAGTCGTCGAAACCGGACGAAGGGATGCGGATCGTCATCGGTGACCGCAACCTCGACCAGCGGTCTTGCGCGGGCCAGCACGTGATCGCGAACATCGCCGTCTGCGGCAGGGCACCGGAAGGGCAATGGCCCGTCTACGACGGCGCCACAGCCGGTGCAGACCAGGGACGTCGCGGGCGTCACATCGAAGGCGTGACGCCCGCTTCCGCGTTGAACGCCACGATCAGCTCATCAAAGACCGGAATGGCCGGACGCAGGTCGCGCCAGAACGACTGACTGCGACGGCGCTCGAAGTCGGGCAAAGGCACGCCCTGCTGCTCGACCCAGGTGAAATAGCCGAGGTTGAAGATGCGGTCACGATCCAGAGGAGAGAGCGCGAGGGTGTGCTCGGTGGAAGCGCCGAGCAGGTGCCGGTCGAGGGCGCGTTTGGCCGCGTCATGGTCGAAGACGCCCTCGAACCTTCGCTCCACCGCCTTCTCCACCTCGGTGGCGTAGAGCTCCGCGCCGTCCGTGGCCACGGTCACGATCGCGTCATCCTTGCCGAGGCCGAGGCGCTTCGCGGTCTTGATCGCGCCGATCACGTTGCAGATGCCCGAGAAGCCGAAGTGCGGCAGGGCCGCGATCACTTCCTCGGAAATGCCGCGCGCGGCGAGCGCGGTCCGGCCGGCCGCGGTGTTGAAGACCACGTTCAGCTCATCCGTGGCGCGATCGGATATCGCCACCGCCACGTCGGTGTTGGTGACGTTGTGGATGAACGGAATGTGCTTGTCGCCGATGCCCTGAATGTTGTGCTCGCCGAAGCCGTTATAGAGCATGGTCGGGCACTCGAGGGCCTCGGCGGCCACGATCCGCGCGTTGTGCTGATCCTTGAGGTAGTCGCCTGCGCCGATGGTGCCGGCGGAGCCCGTGGCCGAAACGAAGGCGGCGAGACGCAGCTGCGGGCTCGTCTCCTGCACCGCCCTGAAGACGCGTTCGAGCGCCGGCCCGGTGACGTGCAGGTGAATCAGATGGTTCGCGAACTCGGAGAACTGGTTGAAGATCACATTCCCGGGATCACGATCGAGCTCCGCGCACTTGTCGTAGATCTCCTTGACGT
>CAZFQH010000638.1:0-2410 GCA_964520805.1 uncultured Acidobacteriota bacterium
GCCGTGGACAGGTCGACCGAGGACGCGAGGAACTCCAAAACCAGCTTGCGGGAATGGCGTACCCGCTCGGTGTCGGTCTTCACCTTCATACCCGCCTCGGCCTTGCGGGCGCATGAAGCAGCCAGGACTCGCGCACCCTCGACTTCGACCACGCAGACCCGACAAGCGTTCACGGGAGTGAGGTTCGTGGCAAAACACAAAGTGGGGGTGTCGATCGACGCGGTCTTGCAGGCGTCCAGAATGGTGGCGCCCTCGCGGACTTTCACCGGCTTGCCGTCGATCTCAAGGGACAACAGCCGCACCGGCGCCTCGACCGGGACGTAACCCTGGGTGCTCACCGGGTGCCTCCCTCGAAGAGTTTCAGACGAATCACCGCGGACTGCACCACGGAAGCCGCAGTCTGGCCAAGCCCACAGATCGAGGCATCCTTCATGACCTGGCCGATCTCATCGAGGAGCCTCACTTCCTCGGCGAGAGTGCCGCGGGTGCGTTTCAGCGCGATGCGATGCAGCGCCTCTTCCTGCCGAACCGTTCCAACCCGGCAAGGCACGCATTGCCCGCAGGACTCGTCGCGGAAGAAGCGCGCGATGCGGAGAAGGGAGTCGACGAGATCGACGGTTTCGTCGAACACCGCCACCACGCCGGAGCCGAGGGTGACACCGCGCTCGCGGGCGGCTTCGAAGGACAACGGAAGATCGAGTTCATTCGGACCGATGAAACCACCGGCCGCCCCGCCCAGCAGGATTGCCTTGATCTTCCGGCCCGGCCTCATCCCACCGGCCATCTCGAGGAGCTTCGACAGGGGCGTGCCGCACGGGACTTCGTACGTCCCGGGACGCTCGATGTGTCCGCTGACGCAGAAAAGCCGGGTTCCCGTGGATCCCGCCGTTCCCAAAGCGGCGTAGGCCTGAGCCCCCATGGCGAGGATCAGGTTCACATTCACCAGGGTTTCAACGTTGTTGATGCCCGTCGGTTTGCCGAAGAGGCCGTGGCTCACCGGAAACGGCGGCTTCGATCGCGGCTCGCCGCGTTTGCCCTCGAGGGAATTGAACAGCGCGGTCTCCTCGCCGCAGATGTAGGCCCCCGCACCCACGCGCAGTTCGAGGTCGAATCGGAAGCCTGCGCCCATCACGTTCTCGCCCAGAAAACCCCGGGCCCGCGCCTTGGCAATCGCGTTCTCGATACGCGCCCTGGAAAGCGGGTACTCACCGCGCAGGTAGATGAAGCCCTTCTCGGCGGCCATCGCGAAACCCGCGATGGTCATGGCTTCCACCAGAGCGAAGGGGTCACCCTCCATCACCACACGGTCTTTGAAAGTCCCGGGCTCGGACTCATCGGCGTTGCAGACGACGTAGTGCGGCCGCGCCGGTTGCTGGGCGACCGCTTCCCACTTGACCCCCGTCGGAAAAGCCGCACCCCCGCGGCCAAGAAGCTTCGCGTCCTTCACCTCACGGAGGGTGAGGGCGGGGCCCATGTCGATGGCGCGGCGCAGGGCCACATAGCCACCGCGCGAGCGATAGTCGTCGAGCGAACGGGGATCCACGACGCCCACACGAGCGAGAAGAAGGCGCCCTTCATGGGGGCCTACGGAGAGCGGCGGTTCGACCGCCAGTTTGAGGTCGTCGACACTGGCGCGGATCCACTCAGTGGTGGCGGGAGCGAGGGCCTCGTTGGCTCGTCCGATGCCCGCCTTCTGAACCAGCACCGCGGGCGCGCGCTCACACAGGCCCAGGCATGGACTTCGAAGCCACATCAGGCCATCACTCTCCTCATGAGCGGGGCCGATGCTCTCGCGGCACGCGAGGGCGATCTCAGTGGCACCGTTCACCCGGCAGACCACGTCGTCGCAGACGTGGACGACCGTGTTCGGCCGCCGGTGAACCGAGAACAGGGCGTAGAAGCTCGCCACCCCGAACAGTTCAGCGGGAGGAACGCCGAGACGCCTCGCAATATGGTTCAGTCCTCCCGGGCTGATCCAGCCCGCGCGACTTTGCAGGGCGTGCAGCGCCGGCAGCACCAGGCTGCGGCGTTCCGGCGTGCCACGACTCTGAACCGCAAACCGACCGGCGCCATCGGCCGAAGGTGCCGTTTCCGCGCCAAGAATCGCGTCCACGGCTTCACGTTCGCATTCGGTCGCAAGATCGGCGGTGAAGTGGAGATCCACGGGAGGACTCTACGCGTTCGGGGCCGCGATTTTCTCGATGCGCACGGCCGCCGCCTTGAACTCCGCGGTGCCCGACTTGGGGTCGGCGGCGTCGATGGTGAGCCGGTTGGTCTCGACCTCCTCCGGGAAGTGGAAGGTCATGAAGACGAGGCCGGGCCTTAGGCCTGGATCAACCCGCACCTTCGCCACCACGTCACCGCGGCGAGAGATCACGCGCACGCGCTCGTCGTCGGCCACCCCCAGCGA
>CAZFQH010000639.1:0-2406 GCA_964520805.1 uncultured Acidobacteriota bacterium
GCTCTATCCATTAGCAAGCCTGCGCGGCAAAAGAAACAGATTCTCCCGAACCGACCAGGTTCGGATCAGGCCTGAATACAGTCGGCAGAGGTCGAGGAAGTGAGCGCGATAGCCTCTTGGTAAGGGCCAAGCTACGCGCAGCCCTCGACCCCGCTCGTCGCCGCTCGAAACGGATCCAGGATCTGGCGGATGCCGTGTCGTTGGTCGAGAGCCAGCCCGAACTCATGTCCGAATTGACCGCGGCCGAGCGATCGGAAATCGACAAAGCTTGACGCGCCCTTTCCGCGAGCCTTTCACGTGGGTCGTTCCCGGCCATCGGGATGCGCGGCCTCCATGACCCCGTCGCCGAGAACACGGCTAGTAGCAGGGCAGGCCGAAGAGCCCGGGGGAAACCGGAACTTTCTTCGGCACGCATTTGGACTTCACGAGCAGTAAGTGGTCTCCGGAGACCATACCGGAATAGCCCGCGATTGGCTTGATTCTCCCTCTTTCGGAGAGGTTCAATACGTCGTCGATGTTCTGCGCTCTATGGCTTCACCCAGATGATCCGTTCGTGCGGATCCGCATCAAAGAAGATCCGCCAGGATCCAACGCGTCGGCGATATCTGGCGCGCGGATCGTTACGACAACACTTCGTCGCGGCCTTGGAGGGCCTTCACTTCTTCCCCGCGGATCTGGTCGAGGCCTTCTTCCCGCGCCGTCCGGATGACCTCGGCCATCCGATGTGCGGGGTGAAGGCGGGGCACGAAGACGAAGTGGGCCCCCGCGTCGTACAGCATGCGCGCGCCCGAGATCGTCTCTGATGCCACGATGAGCGTGGCCTTGGGGCACGATCGCTGAAGCTGCTTCAGAAGGCGCAGGTTGGAAGTGCCCTTGAGAATCGAGTCGGGCAGCGTGCACACGATCACCTCGGCGTCATGAATGGCCGCGTGGTGCAGGGTCTCCTGGCTCGCCACGTCCCCGTAAACGCAAGCCACGCGCCGGCGCTTCAGTTCGTCCAGAACCTCCGGGTTGAAGTCGATCACCTGAATCTCATGAAGCATCGAGTCCGCCCGGTCCTGACGCTCTTCCATTTCGAACTCGTGAAGAATGGAGCTCGCGTCCCGATAGAAGCCCAGGAACACCACCGGGGTCTCGGGCTTGGGGCCCTCCGCCTCCGGAGCGGCACCCTTATCCGCAACCCCCAGCGCCTTCAGCCGTGCGGTCAGGAATCGCTCGATCTCGTGATTCGACGCGATTGCGTAGGTCGACGCCACGGAAGTGAGCGCGAAGGTCAGGGTGAGCATGGCCACGGTCTGAGGCGAGATGTGCCCGAGCGAAAGGCCGAGGGCCGCGATGACCAGGGAAAATTCGCTCATCTGGGAGAGATTGATCGTAGGCAGAAGGCTGGTTCGGAGGCCTTGTCCCGCACCCAGGAGAATCGGGAACACCGTTGCGAATCGCGTGAAGACGAGAAAGGCGGAGGTAGCGAGGGCGGCGGCAATGAGTGCGGGGGTGGGAACGGGAATCTGCATTCCCAGGGCGACGAAGAACAAGGTGACGAAAAAGTCCCGGATATTGATGACCTTCGCGATCACGTCGAGGTTGTAGGGAAGACTGGAAAGACCGACGCCCGCGATGAGCGCTCCCATTTCCCGCGAGAGTCCAAGCGCGCTCGCGATGCCGCTGATGAGGAAACACCAGGCGAGGGCGGTGACCAGCATGAGTTCCGGCACCTTGGCGATGAAAGCGAACAGGCGAGGCAGGAACATGCGGCTCGCCCCGAGCGCCGCCACCACGAGCCACACTCCTTTGAGCAAAGAGGCGCCCAGCACCAGGGGCGACGGATCGAGCAGGCTCGGCTGGATCGCGAGAATCAGGATGGCCCAGATGTCCTGGAAAACCAGGATGCCGAGGGTGAGCCTGCCGGGCAGGGTCGACAGCTCAAATTTGTCGTAGAGCAGCTTGACCACGATCATGGTGCTGCTGAGCGACACCGCCACCGCCGCGTAGGCCGCGTCGAAACGACCCTCTCCCTGAGTGAGGCCGATGAGGATGAAGAAGGGAATGCCGATGGCCAGGCCAATCGGAAACTGAAGAATCCCCGTGAGAATCAAGGACCGGCCGGCGCTTTTCAGTTTCGCCACGTCCATCTCGAGACCAATGATGAAGAGCAGGAGGATGAGGCCAATCTCCGAAATCAGCTCGATGGTTTCATGATCGTGGACGAGCCCCAGGCCCATCTCGGGGCCGACCGCCACTCCGGCCAGCAGATAGCCGAGGATGAGCGGCTGCTTGAGGAGCCGGGCCAGGAGGGCCACCGCGGTGGCGGCCACGATGGCGGTGGCGATGTCGGAGAGGATCTGGACGTCGTGCATGGTTTTCGGCGAGGCTACAACGAGACGGCCCGAAGGGCGACCACAAGGG
>CAZFQH010000640.1:0-2403 GCA_964520805.1 uncultured Acidobacteriota bacterium
CAGAAGGGTGACGATGCTGCCGGTCTCAGAGCGTTCGCGCATGGCGGCCGCGAGCTCGAGGAAGGCGATGAGATTCGTTCCCGAGGATCCGCCGTAGCGGCGTCCGAGCAGGGATTGGAGCAGCCAGGCAGCCGCTATCGAGGCGGCATCGTCGACCTCGCAGACGCGATCGACGATCTCGAAGAGGAAACCCGGCTCGACCGCAGGGCGGCCGATGCCTTACGGTTGGCTGCGTCGCCTGGGCCGCGCGGTCGCGCCTTCGCCACCCTTCTGCATAGGCGCCGCCGCGCGGTTCAGCCACGCACAGTTGCGTGGACAGACGTCGATAGCGAAGGTAGCGCCCAATCGTCGCCGACGTTCCGCCGGTGCCAGCGCCGCAGACGATCCAGCGCGGTTCGGGATGTGTTTCCCTGCACAACTGGCCAATGATCGACTCCGCGATGTTGTTGTTGCCGCGCCAATCCGTGGCCCGCTCGGCCAGACCGAACTGATCCAGATGACAAGCTCCTGCGGCCGCGTGCGCGGTTGCGCGTCCGCCTTCCTGAATCACGTACCCGATCCGCCGGCGCAGCTCGATCGCATCCCAATCCCGCGCAGGCTTTCCCAGAACGATGACCGCACCATCGTCAGGCTCGGTCAAACGATTGATGAGGCGAAGCGCCGTGGTCTTGCCGGAACCCGAGGCGCCGAGCAACGCCAGAATCGAACCTTCCTCGACCGCGATCGACACCCGATCGAGCACGAGCGGCCCCCCGCCGAAGCGCTTGGTCACGGCCTGCAGGTCGACGAGCGCGGTCACGTCGCCGATCTTACGTACAGGCGCTTCTTCTCGCGTGCGGAGACCTGCGCCTTGCCTCCCGCTAAAGACCGGGTCGCTCTTGGGCCTCAACCAGCGCCGCCGACACCGAGCCTTCGTCGGCCATGGACGCGGCTCGCCTGTTGTCGAGAGCGGTCAGCCCTGGAATGACGACGGCCAATCCCATCAGGCAAGGCTCGTTTTCCCAAGCCGAAGCCTCCTCACGGCTTCCGGGCGCCTTGGCGGTCATGGTCGCCTACTGCGGGTCCTCCGGCGAGTGTGCCATAGTGCCTGCGACCTTGTTCTCCCGCGCCGTCTTCTCGCCATGCATGAAGCCGACAAAAACGAGATCCTGGTCGAGCGCCCGAACTGAATGGACTTCGCCCTGGTCGAGGACCACCAGCTAGTTCGGCCCCCTCTCGTGCTCCTTGCCATCGCCACCGACGAACACGCCCCGGCCTTTCAGGACAACGAGGTAGACGGGCGAGCTCGGGGAACTGTGCTCCTTCAGGCCCTGACCGGGCCGGAGGGTGAAGCGGAGAATCCGACCATCGTGGTCGACGAACAGCGGCACGGCCTCGTTGAACTCGACGCCCTCAAACAACTCCATCGATCTCATCGTTGACTCCCCTCTTGCGGTTTCCGCGATGCGGGTAGCGATCGCGTGTACCGCAATTGCAGCGTATCACCGTGGTCCGCCCCTCGCTCCATCTGGAGGACGGCGGCCGCAAATTGCCCCGCTGCTATGCTGCCACGCAATGCGGGTGCATCAACTCGGCACCTCCTTGCGGGCGCGTGCTTTTTCGTCTGCCTCGGTCGGCCCGAAATCTCTGACACGTCACGATCACGCTGGCCTTCGATAGCGTGCGCATCTGTTTCGTTTCCGGAATCGTCGTCGACGTAGATTGGTTGGTGGAGCTCAAGGCCCTGAGGGACCAGCACGGCTATGAGATCGCAGCGGTCGTCGCCTCCGATGAGGGGCCGACCGGGGACCGGCTTCGAGCCTGGGACATCCCGTACCATGTGCGTCGCCTCGACCTGGGCCGGGATCGCGCCGCGATTTACGACGCAATCCTCGACCTCGCCCGCCTCTTCCGGCGCGAAGGGTACGACGTAGTGCAGGGACACGACTTCAACTCGGCGGTGCTGGCCCGAGCGGCCGCGTGGGTCGCAGACGTGCCCGTGCGGGCGACTCGGGTGCTCGGCACGGTGCACCTAGAGGCTCCCCTCTCCCGGGTCCTGGAACAAGCTACCTGTTGGATGAATACTTTGCTGCTAGGCGTCGACTACACCCTCTCTCAATATCGTTCGATGGGCGTGCCGCCCGCTCGGCTCGCTTGGATTGCCTCCAGCGTGGATCCAACGAAGTTCGAGGTAGGCGCCGGGCGCGGCGCCTACCTCCGGCAAGCCTTCGGCTTTTCCGAGGACAGTGCTCTTGTGGGCCTCGTTGGACACTTCTACCCCCGCCTCGCGCCTAGTCCGTGGACTCCCGAGTTGATGTACGGAAGGTGCGCCAAGGGGCACGAAGACCTCTTGAGAGCCGCACCCGAAATTCTGGAAGCGCTGCCGCACGTTCGGTTCGTGATGCTGGGCGGGGGGTTTGGGGC
>CAZFQH010000641.1:0-2399 GCA_964520805.1 uncultured Acidobacteriota bacterium
GGGGGGCGGCATGCCGCCAACTGCGGTCGAGGCAGTCATCCTGGCTGAGAAGCCGGTCGAGCAGACCACCGAGTTCGTGGCCTCGGTGAAGTCTCGACGTTCCTCCACAATTCAGCCGCAGGTCGAAGGCTTCATCACCCGCATCGCAGTTCGTTCCGGCGCTCGGGTGAGTGCCGGGACCACGCTCTTTGAGGTGGATTCAGCACCCCAGGAGGCCATGCTCGCTTCTCAACAGTCGATTCGCGCGGCCCGAATGGCCGAGGTCGAATACGCGCGGCAGCAGGCGGCCCGCACTCGGAAGCTGTTCGACGCCGGTGCCGCGTCCCAGCGTGACGCCGAAGAGGCGGACACCGCGCTGCGTTCGGCCGAGGCCCAGCTAAAAGCGGTCGACGAACAAGTCCGCGAGCAACGGGCCCAACTCGGCTACTACCGGGTGAAAGCCCCGGCGGCGGGCGTGGTGGGCGACATCCCGGTGCGGGTGGGCGATCGAGTCACCCATTCCACTGTGCTCACCAGCCTCGACGACAACAGCGGGCAGGAAATCTACGTGAGCATTCCGGTATCGCAGGCGAAAGACCTCAAGACCGGCCTCCCGGTGCGCATCATGAACGACGCCTCTGAGGTGATCGCCACCAACCGAATCTCCTTCGTCTCTCCGAATGTGGATGACGCCACTCAGACCATCCTGGTCAAGGCGACGGTGGTTGAAGGACGCGGGACGTTCCGCGCCGATGAGTTCATCCGGGTGCGCGTGGTCTGGCGCGCCGACCCCGGGCTGACCGTGCCCGTCACCGCCGTGTCTCGCGTGAACGGCCAGTACTTTGCTTTCGTGGCCGAGAAAAGCGACGCGGGCCTGGTGGCCAGGCAGCGCGCGGTGACCCTGGGCGACATCATCGGCAACGCCTATGTGGTGCGCAGTGGCCTGAAGGCGGGCGAGCAACTCATCGTCTCCGGCCTGCAGAAGATCGGTGACGGCGCTCCGGTCAGCATCGCGGCTGCTCCGCCCACTCCCGACCCCCCCACTCCCGAACCGACGAAGGACTCGTAGGCCATGCTCTCTGACGTCTTCATCCGGAGGCCCGTCCTCGCGACGGTCTGTTCGCTCCTCATTATTCTCGCGGGCGCGGTCTCGATCCCGACCCTGCCGATAGCACGCTACCCCGACCTCGCCCCTCCGTCGCTGACCGTGAACGCCTTTTACACGGGCGCCAACGCGCAGGCGGTCGAAAGTGCGGTGACCACTCCCCTCGAGCAGGCCATCAACGGTGTCGAAGGAATGAAGTACATCACCTCCTCAAGCACCAACAGCGGCTTCTCGACCATCAACGTCACCTTCGACATCGACCGCGACATCGATCTTGCCGCGGTTGACGTGCAGAACCGCGTGAACCAGGCCCTCGGACGCATGCCCGCCGAAGTCCGCACCAACGGCATCACGGTCATGAAGAACACCACGGGCTTCATGGGCGGTATGGGCTTCTTCTCGATGGACAACCGGTACACGAGCCAGTTCATCAGCAACTACATCGACCTGTACATCCGCGACGCGATCAAACGCGTGCCCGGCGTGGGCGATGTGATGATCTTCGGTGAACGCAAGTTCGCCATGCGCTTGTGGCTCGATCCTGGCAAACTCGCGGGCCGGCGCATCACCGCGGCCGAGGTAGTGGGGGCTCTGCGCGAGCAGAATGTTCAGGTCGCGGCGGGGGCCCTGGGCGACGCGCCTTCCGCGGCCGATCAGGCCTTCACCATCAGTGTGCGCGCGATGGGGCGCCTCGCCGAGGTTCCCGATTTCGAGAACGTGGTCATCAAGGCCGGCCGCGACGGTGCGATGGTGCGGATCAAGGACGTGGGCCGGGTGGAACTGGGCGCTGAGACCTACGCCTCGGTCCTGCGCTTCATGGGTCTCGAGGCCCAGGGTATCGGCGTCACTCTGCTCCCCTCCGCCAACGCCCTCGATGTCTTCGACGGTGTCTCCGCCGAGATGGCCAGGCTCGAGAAGAGCTTCCCGCCCGGTCTCGAGTGGCGAATGGCCTTCGACAACGTCACCGTGGTGCGCGAGTCCATCACCGAAGTGGTGAAGACCCTCGCGGAAGCGATCGTCCTGGTCATCCTGGTGATGTTCCTGTTCCTGCAGAACTGGCGCAGCACCCTCATCCCCGCCATCACCATCCCGGTATCTCTCATCGGCACCTTCGCGTTCATCAAGCTGTTCGACTTCTCGATCAACACCCTCACCCTGTTCGGCATTGTCCTCGCCACCGGCATCGTGGTCGACGACGCCATCGTGGTCATCGAGAACATCGAGCGGCACATGAGTGAATTCAAAAAGTCGGCACGACGAGCGTCCATGGACGCGATGCGCGAGGTCTTCGGCGCGGTCATCGTCATCGGCCTCG
>CAZFQH010000642.1:0-1038 GCA_964520805.1 uncultured Acidobacteriota bacterium
CGTGTAGGCGGGGTCGTACGACATCAGGCCGAAGTCGTCGCCGTCCGTCTTGATCTGCCTGATGTCGATCGCGTTGATCGTCCCGTTTTTGATCGGGATCTCATACACCTTGCCGGTGCGGTTATCGGTGATCGACAGTGTGTCTTTGGTCATGCCTTTGTCTCGCGGCTCCCTTAACCGCCTTGTCCACTGCGGAGGCTAGCAAAGGTCTGTGGGGACTGAAAATCAGATGGGGGCGCGGGTGGGCAGGGTGAAGCAGACCGTGGTTCCCTGGCCCCGCCCCTTCGATTCCACCCAGAGCTTTCCCCCGTGCACTTCGACGACCCGCTTGACGATGGCGAGCCCCACGCCGGTCCCGTCGGTGTGGGCATCGAGCTTCTCGAACAGGCCCAGAACCTTCTGGAGATGGGACGGGTCCATGCCCTGGCCATTGTCCTCGACGAAGAAGACCGGTCGCCCCTCGGAGGTGGAGGGCCGGGTCCCCGCGAGGACCCGCGGGTTTGGCTGATCGCCCATGAACTTGGCGGCATTGTCGAAGAGGTTCTGAAGGACCTGGATCAGGCGCGAGCGGTCGCCGAAGACGGCAGGCAGATCTTCCTGGACATCGACCCGCACGCGGGCCGCATCCAGACGACCGCGCACCAGGGCCGAGGCCTCTCCGACCAGCTCGGCGAAGGGGACCCGCTCCGGCGGGTTGCTGAGGCGCCCGATCCTTGACAGCGTGAGCAGCTCATCCAGCAGTCTCTGCATTCGAGAGGTCGCGCTCAGGATTCGTTCCACGTCGTGGCTCAGCCGGTCGAACCGGCCCTCGGCCACGTCTTGCTGGATCGAACCGAGGAACCCCCGCACCGTGATCAAAGGACTCTTGAGATCGTGGGAAACCGTGTAGGTGAAGCGTTCGAGTTCGTCGTTCTTCTGTTCCAGTTCTCCGATCAGGGCCATTCGTTCGGCTTCGGCGCTTTTTCGCTCGGTCACGTCGAGCACCGTGCCGTTCATGCGGCGTTCCGCCCCGGGTTTGCCCATGGACCGGCCCTGCAC
>CAZFQH010000642.1:1048-2397 GCA_964520805.1 uncultured Acidobacteriota bacterium
CTAGCCCCGTTCGAAAATGCGAGCGCGCCCGTGCCGTCGGCCCCGCCGCCCCCGTCGGCCAGGATCACCCGGTGCAACCACTCGAAATCGGTGTTCTGCCCGGAAACCGCCGCGGCTAAGGCCTCCTCGACCGCCGCCCGATCATCCCGGTGGATGATTCGGAAATATTCCCCGGCATCTCCTCCGTGTGCCTCCGGGCGCAGACCGAGAAGTGTTCTTGCCCGCTCGGACCAGCGAGCGAACCCTCCCGCCGCGTCCCCCTCCCAACTGCCCATATGCGAGGCGTCGAGGGCCAGACGCAGGCGTTCTTCGCTCGCGCGCAGGGCCTCCTGCCGGTCCCGCTCCAGCTCGTCGCGGTGGATCATCAGGAGTATCGACAGACCGCTGCCGATGGCCACGAGGACCAGGGCTCCCCTGATCGTCCGAACGCTCGGCACACTCGTGGGAATGAAAAGAGGGGTCAGGAGCAGGAACGTGAAACAGGCGACATCGAACGCTATGGCGCTTCGCCGGTCGAGGAAGATGCTGGAAGCGATGACGCCGATGATGAGATAGGAGAAGACGATCCGGGGGTCGGCTCCCCCAAGCACGACGCCAAACGTAGCGAGCGGGAACATCGACAGGGTCAGGAACGCGGCCGGAGGGTAGTATCCCGCGCGGTTCAGCAACAGGGCCGAGAGCACGAAGGCGTAGCCGTACCAGGGGATCACGGATCCGGGCTGGCTCAGACTGGACAGGAGGTCCGTGGCCGCGAAGACCGCGAGCATCAGGAGCAGGAAGGTCGAAAGCAGTCGCGCCTGACGTCGTCTCTCGGGGTTCTCGGAAACAGGGTCCCGCATGTCCGTTGATTCTAGACCTCCGCGAGGACCTCGATTCTCCCCAGGCAGAGGCGGTTAGAGTCAAGGTCTTTGGAGGCACTATGCAGCAACAAACGTTAGCACTCGGTCTCAAACTCACTGGCTCGATCCTGGTGCTGGCCCTGACCGGTGCGACCCGCCCCGTCGAAGGGGCTCAGGGGAACGCCGGAGCCCGGGCCGGGGATCCGACCGCACTCCATGCGGCGATCGACGCGGCGGCCGCCGCTATTCTGCCGAAGGTCATCGCATGGCGACGGGACTTCCACGAGCATCCGGAGCTTGGCAACCGCGAGTTTCGCACCGCCAAGGTTGTGGCCGACGAGCTCAGGGCCCTCGGCCTCGAAGTGAAGACCGGGGTGGCCAAAACCGGGGTGGTTGGCCTCCTGCGCGGAGGGAAACCCGGCCCCGTGGTGGCCCTACGTTCCGACATGGACGGTCTTCCGGTCACCGAAGAGGTGGATCTTCCCTTCAAGTCAAAGGCCACGGCCGAGT
>CAZFQH010000643.1:0-2387 GCA_964520805.1 uncultured Acidobacteriota bacterium
TCTCGCCCTCGCAGATCCGCAAGTTCAACCTGCGCACCGGCGACACCATCAGCGGGCAGATTCGGGCACCCAAGCCCGACGAGCGGTACTTCGCCCTCATCAAGGTCGATGCGATCAACTTCGAACCCCCCGATCTCACCCGCGACAAGCCGCACTTCGATTCGCTGACTCCGCTGTATCCCCAGGAGCGGCTCAAGATGGAAACCGGGCCGGAGCAGATATCGAACCGCGTGCTTGACCTCGTGGCTCCGCTGGGGAAAGGCCAGCGCGCGCTCATCGTGGCGCCGCCCCGCACCGGCAAGACCATTCTGCTCCAGCAGATCGCGAACGCGGTGACCCGCAATCATCCCGAGGTCGTCCTCATCGTCCTTCTCATCGACGAGCGGCCCGAGGAAGTCACGGATATGCAGCGCTCGGTTCAGGGCGAAGTCATCTCGTCCACTTTCGACGAAGCGGGGGAGCGTCACGTCCAGGTCGCGCGCATGGTGCTGGAGAAAGCGAAGCGTCTGGTCGAGCAGCGCAAGGACGTTCTGATTCTCCTCGACTCGATTACCCGACTTGCCCGCGCCTACAACACCGTGGCCCCGCAGTCGGGTCGCGTCCTCTCGGGCGGTGTCGACGCCAACGCCCTTCAGGAGCCGAAGCGTTTCTTCGGCGCGGCGCGCGCGGTCGAAGAGGGCGGGTCGCTCACCATCATCGCATCGGCGCTGATCGAGACCGGATCCCGCATGGATGAGGTCATCTTCGAAGAGTTCAAGGGCACGGGCAACGCGGAGATCGTGTTGTCCCGGAAACTCACGGAGAAGCGGATCTATCCCTCGATCGACATCGAGAAGACAGGCACGCGCAAGGAAGAGTTGCTGGTGCCGAAGGAAGAATTGAACCGGGTGTGGGTGCTGCGAAAGGTTCTTTCCGCGATGTCGCCGGTCGAAGCGATGGAACTTCTGGTGGAACGTATCTCAAAGAGCAAGTCCAACTCGGCCTTCCTCCAGAGCATGGGCAACGGCGGGTAAGAGTCGTGCTCGAGGGTCCGGCCTGGTTGCTATTGGCGCTGCGGCTTTTCTGACCGCCACGCCGAACGTCGATTGAGGGAGTCTTTGACCCCTCAGCGAGGCCGCGGCATTCCGGCGCGGCGACGCTCTTCTTCAAGATCGACCAGCGACTGCTTGAGCGCGGCCAGTCTCTTCTTGTCGCCCTCGATGGCGTTCACCATGTCCTGGCGGGCGGGAGTGATGTTGTACATCGAGGACAGGGAGCGCTCGTTCCTCCCGATGACGTCCTCGACCATCTTGATTTCATCCTGGGCCTTCTTTACCCGCTCCGACCATTCCTTCTGGCGTTCCGCGGCCAACTCCTCGGCCGACTTCTCTTTTTTGCCGGAGGCGGGAGCGGCGGGAGCGCCGGGAGCCGCGGGCGATGAAGCAGACTCGGCGGTCTCATTCGGATCGGCGGCCATTCCGGACTTGTCACCCTCGGTATAGAGCTTGGCGGGGCCGGCGGCGGCGCGCAGCTTGGCCCGGCGCGCCTTCTCAAGTTTCGCGAGTTCCGGCAGGCTCTGAGCCTGGCTGGAAGTGGCGGCGGCAAAGATGACGGCGGATGCAAAGCACAAAAAACGTTTCATGTTCATCTGGGTGTCTCCTCCTGGGTAGAGAACTGAACACTCATGAGTATAGATCGCAACCGGCTTCCAGGAGCCTCTGCTAATGTCGGCCGGAACGTGACGCCACCCCAGGGGCCGGTCTCTGCTGTCGTAGAAGCCGGCTCGAACGAAGGCCACAGAAACGTCGGCGTGGCCGCGTTCATGACCTTTGCCGCATTTCTGGGCCTCGGTTTCGCCCTTCCGTTCCTTCCCCTTTTTGTTCAGGATCTGGGTGTTCGTGATCCCGGAGAGGCCGCGCAGTGGGCCGGAGTGCTGATTGGTGTGGGCCCCCTGCTGGCCGGACTGCTGGCCCCGTTCTGGGGAGGGCGGGCCGACCGGCACGGGTACAAACGCGTGGCCCTTCTGGCCCTTGGAGCTCTCGGTTTCAGTCAGTTCGTGGCCGCCCTCGCCCAGAGTCCCCTGCAAGTCCTGGTTTCTAGAGTGCTCTCCGGCCTCTTTGGCGGCGTGGGTCCACTGGGGCTCGCCATGGCCACCTCAGGGTCGACGAAAACGGGAGGAGGTTCTAGCGCCATTGGTCGCATCCAGGCCGCCCAGATACTTGCGGCCGGTCTTGGCCCCCTCCTCGGGGGAGCGCTGGCGTCGACGCTTGGGATTCGCGCGGCCTTCGTGGCCGCCGGTTTCTGTTGCCTTCTCGCGGCTCTCGTCGTCGGTGTGCTCTACCGCGACGCCGGCCGGTCCACGGCGGCGATGCCTTCGCCGCGGGCCTCCTTCGACGGAAGGGCACCCC
>CAZFQH010000644.1:0-2381 GCA_964520805.1 uncultured Acidobacteriota bacterium
GCGATTCCGTTAGATGGAGAGTGTTTCGGACTTGCGATCGCCGAGCACCCATTCGAAGAGGAACTTACTCACAAAGTAAGAAGCGAAAACATTGGCGATCAGGCCCCAGACCAGGGTGATGGCGAAACCGCGGATCGCACCGGTGCCGAACTGGAAAAGGAAGGCGGCGGCGATCAGGGCGGTCGCGTGGGTGTCGAGAATCGTGATCCAGACCCGGTCGAAGCCGTTGTTCACCGCGGTCTTTACCGTCTTGCCGGAGCGCAGCTCTTCGCGGATGCGCTCAAACACCAGAACGTTGGTGTCGACGCCCACACCCACGGTGAGGATGATTCCCGCGATGCCCGGCAGGGTCAAGGTGGCGCCCGCGTAGGCCATGGCGCCCAGCAGGATCAGGAGGTTCGCGAGGAGGGCCACCACCGCGTTCACCCCCGACAACCGGTAATAGAAGAGCATGAAGAGGGTGATGAAGCCCATGGCCGCCGCGGAAGCGAGAACCCCGGATCGAATGGAATCCCGGCCGAGCGACGCCCCCACCGTTTGTTCTTGCAGGAAGTTCAGGGTCGCGGGCAGCGCGCCGGCCCGCAACACCTTGGCCAGAGTGTCGGCTTCTTCCTGAGAAAAGGTGCCCTGGATGACGCCGGAATCGGTGATCCGCGAATTGATGACCGGCGCCGATTCGACGCTTCCATCCAGAATCACCGCGAGGCGGCGACCGATGTTGTCACCGGTGGCCTGTCCGAATTTCTGGGCTCCCGTCGGGGTCAGCGAGAACTGAATATCCGGAAGGCCGGTTTCGCCACTAGTGCTCGGCCGGGCATTCTTAAGGTCGCGCCCGGTGATGACCGCCTCTTTGCGAACCAGATAGAAGGCGCGGGTACCCGGCTCGGAGCCGGCCCCGCTCACGATCTCCATGGTAGGAGGCGGCTCGGTCTGGCCGGGAGCGAGCAGCAGCTCTCGAGTCATGGCCTCGTTCTCGACGAGCTTGAGCGAGAGCTGGGCGGTTCTCTTGATCATGTCCTTCGCCCGCACCACATCGGTGACTCCGGGCAATTGCACGAGGATCTGATCGCCGGTGTTGCCGTGCGCGGTGATGACCGGTTCGGCGACCCCGAGGGCGTTCACGCGTCGCTCCAGGGTGCGGATCGAATCCTGTACCGTTCGCTCGCGGATCACGCGCTTGGCGGGGTCGGTCATCTTCAGGGAGAAACCCGCGGGAGTCTCGCTCAGAGTCCAGTCGGTGGCGGGGAAGAAGTCCCGCAGAGTCGTTCGAGCATCCTTGGCGCGAGCGGGCTCAACGCCCTCGACCGTGAACACGTCGTTGCCGGTGGCAAGCACCTGTGCGCCGGGCATGCCGGCGCGGCCAAGTTCACTCGAGGCCACAGAGACGCCGTCCGAGACGGTGGCGCGCAGAGCGTCATCGGTCACAACCTTCATGATCAGATGCATGCCGCCCTTCAGGTCGAGGCCAAGCTTGATCTTGTCCTGGAGCGGCCACATCGAGACGAAACACGCGATCAGGAACGAGGAGTAGAGGATCGCCTTGGTTCGGAGCTCCTTTCGCATGAACGTCCAGACGAGGGCCCCGACCGCGACCGAGATCACGAGCCAGAGAAGGAATGGATTTGTTGTGAGACGTTCCATCATGATTTCCTAAGTTGAGGATCCAACGCCAACGTGTTCGAGCGCCGCCACGGCGCTGCGCTGGACGCGGATCTTTGTCTTGTCTGCGATGCGTACGTACACCACCGCTTCTTCGACCCCTTCGATCACCCCATAGATTCCGGAGGCGAGAACCACACGGTCCCCCGCCTTCAGGGCTTTCAACAGCTTTTCGAGTTCCGCCTGCTTCTTGCGCGACGGTCCGATGACCAGCACGTAGAAGATGCCGAACACGAGGGCCATGGGAAGGAAGGCCTCGAACAGGCTGGGCTGCGGCGCAGCCGCCTGCAGGGTCGCGAGGAAAACGGAATCCATATTAATTTCTGGTTTGTCTGTGGTGGAAACGCGCCGTTACTTCTTCATTTTGGGGGAAGTGCTCATTCGAAACGTCGCGCGACGGGTCACCAAGGACCTTTGTTTCGGACGCCCCCCGCTTCTTAGGAGGTCAGGCAGAAAAACCCCGGAGGGTTTCCTGTCGAAACGTTTCAAAGCGGCCCGCGACGATACTCTCCCGCGCCCTTCCGACCAAATCCAGATAGAAGTAGAGATTGTGCAGGGTGGACAGAACCGCCCCCGTCATCTCGTTCGACAGATGAAGGTGACGGAGGTACGCCCGGGACGCGATGCGACACGTGGGGCACCGGCAGAGAGGGTCGAGGGGCTGAGGGTCGCGCGCGAATCTGGCGTTACGGATCGACAATTTCCCCCCCCAGGTGAAGACC
>CAZFQH010000645.1:0-2375 GCA_964520805.1 uncultured Acidobacteriota bacterium
TCTCCGACTACATGCGCCCCAGCATCCGGCTTGCCGCTTTGAGCGGGGCCCACGTGATCTACGTGTGGACCCACGACAGCATCGCGATCGGTGAAGACGGCCCGACGCATCAGCCCGTCGAGCATCTCGCCAGTCTGCGGGCCATGCCGAACATGCTGGTGCTGCGGCCGGCCGACGCGAACGAGACGGTGGAGGCGTGGCGGATCGCGATGGAGCACAGGGTCGGGCCGGTCGGACTGGTACTCACCCGTCAGAAGGTTCCGATCCTCGACCGCACCGCCCTCGCCCCCGCCGCCGGCACGGCCCGCGGTGCCTATGTCCTCGTCGACGCAGCGGAGGGACCGCCGGAGCTGATTCTCATCGCGACCGGCTCGGAGGTAGCGATCGCCCTCGACGCCCATCAACAGCTCGTTGGCGAGGGCATTCGCAGCCGGGTGGTGTCGATGCCGTCGTGGGAGCTGTTCGAGGCCCAGTCCGCCGAGTACCGTCAGGCCGTGCTGCCACCCGCGGTGCACGCCCGGCTCAGCGTGGAAGCGGCCTCGCCGTTCGGCTGGGAACGCTACGTGCGCCCGGGCGGCGCGATTATCGGCGTCGACCGCTTCGGTGCGTCGGCGCCGGGGCCTGAGGTGATGGCCCACTACGGGTTTACCGTCGAGCATGTCGTCGCGAAAGCGAAGGGGGTTCTCGGGTCCAAGGACCTTATGGGCGGTGGGTGCCGGTGAGTGAGTCGGGCCCTGGCGTCCTCTCGATCAATGGTGGCTCGTCCAGCATCCGCTTCGCGATATACGAAGCCGGCGGAACGCTGAGCAGGCGGCTCGGTGGAAAGATCGATCGCATCGGCGTGAGCGGAACCACTTTGACCGTCGACGATTCGGCAAAGGAGCCGCAGGGCATCCCAGGACACGACGCTGCCGACCACCTGACGGCGACAGAGTTCCTGCTCGGCTGGCTGGAGGTACAGCCGGCGTTCGCGTCGGTCAGGGCCGTGGGACACCGCGTCGTGCACGGGATGAGGCACACCGAGCCGGAGCGGATCACGAAGGCGCTGCTCGCAGATCTGCGCCGCATCATCCCGTTTGATCCGGATCATCTGACCCTCGAGATCGGGCTCATCGAGGCATTCTTGCGGCGCCATCCCGCCCTGCCCCAGGTGGCGTGCTTCGACACGGCGTTTCACCGCACCATGCCGCGGGTCGCCCGGCTGCTGCCCATTCCCTGGCGCTATCAGGCGAAAGGCGTGGAGCGCTACGGCTTCCATGGCCTGTCCTACGCCTATCTGGTGGAGGAGCTCGGCCGCCTCGATCCCCTGGCTGTGAATAACCGCGTGATCCTGGCGCATCTCGGCAATGGCGCCAGTCTTGCCGCCGTACGCGATGGCAGGAGCGTCGATACCAGCATGGGCTTCACTCCCACGGCCGGACTGGTCATGAGCACCCGCACGGGAGACCTGGATCCGGGTGTGGCCTACTACCTGGCGCGCACGGAGCGCATGACTCCTTCGCACTTTCAGCGGATGGTGAACAAGGAATCCGGCCTGCTTGGGGTCTCCGGGACGAGTTCCGACGTGCGCGACCTCCTCGCGCGCGAGGCCAGTGACGCCCGTGCGTCGGAAGCGATCGAACTCTTCTGCTATCAGGCCAGGAAGTGGATCGGATCGTTTGCCGCTGTTCTCGGCGGTCTGCACACACTCGTGTTCGCCGGGGGCATCGGCGAGAACGCACCGGTCATCCGGGAGCGGATCTGCGACGGCCTCGCATTCCTCGGAATCGAACTGGACCGCAATCGCAATGGGAAGAACGAAACGCTGATTTCACCGGATCAGGGTCGAGTCAAGGTGCGGATCATCCACACCGACGAGGAACTGATGATCGCGAGATCGGCCAGCCGCGTCCTCGGCCTCGGCTCGATGCAGGAGGCCTAGACCATGAAGACCAACACGCTCGCACCCGAACTGCTCCAGAAGATGGATGCCTACTGGCGCGCCGCCAACTACCTCTCGGTCGGCCAGATCTATCTTTTCGACAATCCACTGCTGAAGCGGCCGCTGACCATCGCGGACGTGAAGCACATGCTCCTGGGACACTGGGGCACGACTCCTGGACAGAATTTCATATACGTGCACTTGAACCGCGTCATCAAGAAGTACGACCTCGACATGATCTACGTCTGCGGCCCCGGCCACGGCGGGCCGGCGGTGGTGGCCAACACCTATCTTGAAGGCACCTACTCGGAGATCTATCCGAACATCTCCGAGGATGAGGCCGGGCTCCAGAAGCTGTTCCTCCAGTTCTCCTTTCCCGGAGGCATTCCGAGCCACGCCTCGCCGGAGTGCCCGGGCTCGATCCACGAGGGCGGAGAACTCGGCTATTCGCTCA
>CAZFQH010000646.1:0-2344 GCA_964520805.1 uncultured Acidobacteriota bacterium
CTCGAGGGCTTTGGGAAAATCGTAGCGGCGGAGCCGCGTGGCCTGATCGGCATCGCTCTCGAGCCCGCCCAGAATCAGATCCGCGAACGTTTTGTAGTAGGCCTCCGCTTTCAGACTGACCGAAGCCAGATCCTTCTCAAGGCCCAGAGTGAAGTGCCGGGACTGCTCGTTCTTCAGGCCGAACTTCGAGAAGTCCAGGAAGTAGTCCGACTGAATGAGCTTCTCGATTCCCGGACTCTGCGAGTGAGAACCGAAGGCGGCTCGCACCCTCGCACTGTCGCTGCCACGAAGCAGAAGGGAAACTCGTGGCTCCACCTCGACATCTCGCGTGAGGGACGAGCGGGACAAGCGCAGGCCCGCCTCGGCCGAGAACCGCGCGCCCATGGTCATCCGGTTTTGGACCCACGCTCCCCAGCGATTGGACGGTACTTTCTCGTCATAAAAATCCGGCAGCCCCGACCCTCCTCGGATCGACGAGGCGTTCGCTTCGGAAAGATTGCGCTCGCCGCGGATGTTGTAGGTCGCACCGGTGCGCAGCCGGTGCGCCTCGAATCCGGCTTCGAGCAGATTCCTGGGCGAGAGGGCCAGGTTCCAGTCGTTGCGGATGGAGAAATCGCGCGTAGCCGTGGTTTGATCGAAGTCGACCTGGATCTGCGTTTCGTTGGTGCGTCCGTTCGAGCGCCGCGAAGAATCCTCGAAGCGGGCGTCCACCTTCAGGGTCTGGGCGAATTCGTAGTAGGCCGCGGCGAGAGTGGAGGAGAGCCTGGTTCCAAAGAAGCGCCGGGCCCGCAGGCCAACCACGTCGTTCTGGGCCGCGGTTACGAAGGCCCCGTAATCGGTGCCGTCGCCTTCAAACTTCGCGTCGCCGCCCTCGCGCGACCTCAGGCCGAACAGGGTCACCGTCGTGGTTGGCGAGGCTTCGTAGGTGCCGCGGAACTGGACGTCCTGGAAGCCCGGGAGGTCTTCATCGATGATCCTCTCGGCGATGAGGTCGTAGTAAGTCCGGCGCGCGCTGAGGACCCAGGATCCCTGGTCGCGGTTCTTCCAGGGCCCTTCGAGCAGCACGTTGCCGTCCGTGATTGACAGGGTCGAGGACCCAATCACGCCGCGATCTTTCGCGCCGTCGCGATTCTCGACCAGCAGGATCGAGGAGAGCCGGTCGCCGTACTTCGCGGAAAAGGCCCCGGTGGACAATTCGAACTTCTGCACGGTTTCCGGATTGAAGGCGCTGGTCAGGCCGAAGAGGCGGTACGGATTGTGGATCTCGACCCCGTCCATGACGGTGAGGTTCTGGTCGGGCGTGCCGCCGCGTACCGAAAGCCGCGAGCCGAATTCCTCGGTGGCCGCCACTCCGGGAAGGGTCTGAAGGGCGCGGAAGATGTTGTCGACCGCCCCTGCCACCTGGAGCACCTGCCTGGGTCCGACGGGGATGGAGGCGGGAGCGGGATCGTCCTTTCGCATATCGAAGACTTCGATTTGTTCCTCTCGCCGCATTTTGGGATCGAGAACCAGGACCACCGTGGAAAGAGACTCCACTTCCGAGACGTTGCGAATGACCGGGGTCTGGCCGGTCCGAGTCACCAACAGCCGATAGGGCGGCGCGCCTTTCCGGATAGTGAACTGGCCGGAGGTGTCGGTGATCGCGGCCTGATCATCGAGCCGGATTAGGACACCCGAGAGAAGTTCGCCGGAGACGCTGTCCCGCACCTCCCCCCGGATATGGCTCTCCTCGCCCGGGCTATCGACCCCGGCCGACGTGAGGTTCGCGAGCGAGAGAAGTGCGACCAGAACCGCGACCATTGGACGCCGGCCGGGATTCGATGCGGTCTTCATGATCGAGCGAAGTCTCCTCAAATACTGCAGCAACAGCCTACCGCGCGGGCGCCTTTTTGATGGCCTGCACCGCTTTCATCGACTTGCTGCCCCGCCGGTCCGCCGCCTTCTTCTCGATTCGCGCCTTCACGTCGCGCAGTTGTCCCACCGCCGCTGCTTCGCCCCGCAGCTTGGAGAAATGCGAATACCTCTCGGCGTTCAGTGCCCCGCTTTCAGCTGCCTCCCGCACCGCGCACAGGGGTTCGGTCTGATGAGTGCAGTCGCGGAAGCGGCACTTCTCGGCCAGCGCTTCGATGTCCGAAAAAGCACCCGAGATGTCTTCCGCACTCGACCACAGCTGAAGTTCGCGCATGCCGGGGGTGTCGATCGCGAGGGCCCCGCCGGCCAGGCGGAACATCTGACGTTCGGTGGTGGTGTGACGGCCTTTCGAATCCGCCTCGCGTACCTCCCGAGTGGCTTGCCGCTCTTCGCCGAGCAGGGCGTTGATGAGGGTCGACTTTCCGGCCCCGGA
>CAZFQH010000647.1:0-2335 GCA_964520805.1 uncultured Acidobacteriota bacterium
GGCTCACCTATGACGGTCTGGGACGGCCCGCGCTGTTCATCGACCCGATCGGCCGCGAGACGCAGCTTGAGTATGACGGAGCGGATCGCCTCCTCAAGCAGATTCTGCCCGATGGACGCGAGGTCGCCTTCGGCTACGATGCTCACGACAACATGACATCGTTGACGCCCCCCGGGCGACCCGCCCACACGTTTACGTTCACGGGCGTGGACCTTCCCGAGACCTACACGCCGCCAGCACTTCCGGGTGTTTTGCCCACCACGACTCAGTTCAATCTCGCGATGCAACCGACGTCGATCACGCGGGGTGATGGCGAGGTCGTGGGCTTTGGCTACGATACCGGGGGCCGGGTATCCACCATGGCTTTTGGCCGCGGTATCACGACGTTCAGCTACCATCCGACGACCGGGAATCTGGAGACGCTGGCCGATCCCTCGGGAGAGACGCTGGCGTTCGGCTACGACGGCGCGTTGCCGTTGTCTACGACATGGTCAGGGCCGATTGCGGGGTCGATCTCGCGCACATTCGACAACGACTTCCGAGTCGTGACGGAGCGAGTGAACAACGTCTTCTCCGTGAACTTTGGGTATGACCTCGATTCCCTTCTGACGAGCGCCGGGAGCCTCACAATCTCGCGCGATACTCGGAATGGCCGGATCACCGGAACGTCGCTTGCGGGTGTCCGGGACACCTGGATCTACGACCGTTTTGGAGAAGTGCAGAGCTATTCCGCCGTCTTGAATGGAACTCAGCCGGTCTTCGGCCTCGACTACCTGCGCGACAACCTGGGCCGGATCACGTCGCTGTTCGACACAGTCGCGGGTATGACGACGATTCATGAGTATTCCTATGATGTCGCGGGCCGGCTCTCCAACGTGATGAGGAACGGAGCGGAGGTGGCGAGCTACACGTACGATCCGAACGGCAATCGCCTGACCGCCACTGGTGAGAGACCGTCCTCAGGGGTGTACGACGCGCAGGACCGCCTTCTCTCGGATGGGACATCCACCTACGCCTACCGAGGAAGCGGCGAACTTCTCACGAAGACGACGGGCTCGGTGGTGACGGCTTACAGCTACGACGCTCTTGGGAACCTGATGTCGGCGGGCCTGCCAGGCGGCCGGACGATCGAGTACGTGGTCGATGGAGCGAGCCGGAGAGTCGGGAAGAAGGTGAATGGCGCGCTGGTGCAGGGCTTCCTGTATTCGAGCACACTGCGGATCGCAGCGGAGCTCGATGGAACGGGCGCCGTGGTATCGCGGTTCGTGTACGGGACGCGAATCAATGTGCCCGAGTTCATGCAACGCGGCGGTGTCACCTACCGGATTCTGACGGATCACCTCGGGAGCGTGCGTCTGGTGATCAACACCACGGACAACACCATCACTCAGAGGATGGACTATGACCCGTGGGGGAACGTGGTGGCGGACAGCAACCCAGGGTTTCAGCCGTTTGGTTATGCAGGAGGTCTGTACGACCGGGACACGGGCTTGACGCGGTTTGGCGCGCGGGACTATGACCCGGGGGTGGGGCGGTGGACCGCCAAGGATCCGGTTGGGTTTGGTGGCGGAGATTCAAACCACTACATCTATGTAGGCGACAATCCCATCAATAGCGCCGATCCAACGGGCCTTTTGGATCCTTGTGGTGGTTTCCTTTACAGCAAAGAGGCGTATGGAGCACTCAAGGATGGGGTGCGCACAGCACTCACCGAGGAGAACGCAAAGCTGCCCGAGGCGGAACGGCGATCTGCGGCCGAGGTGAGCGATACCGCCGGTCGCATCGTAAAGGAGATGGGCCTGCGTGATGCCAAAACTATTAAGGACATCAACTCCAAGTACCGTCCAGAGGAAAAGTACTCGAAGGAGGATAGGGCGGTCGTCGAGGCGATCATTCGAACGAACCTGGACGAAGTTGAAAGACGGAGGAAGAAGGATCCCCGCAGATTCGAGAAGGATGAGGCCGAGAGAAAACGGGACGAAGCGAAGTGTCAGGGAAGGTAAGTCGCGCCGCGGTGATGGCGGCTGCAGTAACTGGCGGCGTCGTGGGTCTCGCTCTCACCTGGTTTTCCACATCGGACTGGATGTTCGGCCTGTTCTTGGGTATTCCTGGGCTCTGGCCGGGGCCGCTGCCGCTACCGACGGCCGCCTACTACGCTGCCTTGTTCATAGTGATCGTTTTAATTCACAGCGGCGCAAGGCGGCGATGGGTGATCATAAGTATAGTTATTCTCTGTCACGTGGTCGCGTCTGTCCTTGCTACGAGGCACATCGTCGCGGGTGCCGCAGCGGGCGTTGAACGACTTCGTATTCGTTGAAGGCCAGGCAATCCAGAA
>CAZFQH010000648.1:0-2328 GCA_964520805.1 uncultured Acidobacteriota bacterium
TTCCCCCGCGAAAGCGGTCACCGTAGGGGCAGGCCTTGTGCCTGCCCTTCGCGCCGCAACGGCCGCAACGGCGTGACGAAGGGCGCCCACAAGGGGCGCCCCTGCATTACCGGCCCACCCGTGCTCCGCCGCCAGGGCCGTGAATCAAACGAATTCCCGCGGCTAATAGTCCCTGGAGGGGTAGAGGTCGCCGTGGAGGTCGATGGTTCGTGTCGGGTCCGCGTAGACCTCGTAGGTCTGGGTTTCGAAACCCGGAGCCTCGATGGCGATTTCGTGCGGACCCACTTCGAGGGTGAGACGCTGGAAGAAGCCATCGAAGTCGTCAACGATCCCGGCATAGTAGCCATCCACGAAGACCGCGGCGTGACGAGGCTTTACCTTCAGGCGGATGTCCCCGTAATACCGATAGTCGTCATAGCCGAGCCCGGAGTCCCGGTATCCGTAGACGCGACCGGAGTAGTGCGAGCCGTAGCGATAGCCCGAACCTAACCCGAAGTACAGCACCCGGGTGCGACCGGGGCTGTAGTAGGTCCGCCGATTGTTGCCGCGGTAGTCGTAGCGAAATCGGGAATCGTTCCGGTAGCGGTTGTTCCGATAGTTGTTGTCGCGGTAGTCATTGCGATAACGGGAATCGTTCCGGTAGTTGTTGTCGCGACTGTCGTTGCGGTAGCGGTCGCTTCCGCTGTCGCGCCGATCGGCCGATCGCCCGCGGTTGTCATCCCGCCGCGTCTGCGACCCATTGTTCCAAATGCTCTGGTTCTGCCGACCTTGATTCTCGCGGGCCCGATCTCGTTCGGCCTGGCTGGCGCGGCCACGATCCTGATTCTGGGACTCGCGGTTGCGGTTCTGGTTGTTCTCGGTGCTTGCGCTGGCCCGGTCGCGGCCGCCGCCACGATTTCCCTGATTGTTACGCTCCGGTGCGCTCGCAGTTTCGCGGGAACGTCCCGAACCCTGATTCTGCCGCCCGGACTCGCGGTTGCGGTTCTGGTTGTTCTCGGTGCTTGCGCTGGCCCGGTCGCGACCGTCGCCACGATTGCCCTGATTGTTGCGCTCCGGTGCGCTCACAGTTTCGCGGGAACGTCCCGAACCCTGATTCTGCCGCCCGGACTCACGCCGCACGGCGCGCTCATCATCTCCGCCTTGTGGGCCGCTGTCGCGAGGCTGGGCCTGTGATGGAAGAGAGCCGATGGCCAGGACCAGGGCCGCGATAGTAATGGTGAGTGCCTTCAGTTTCATGGTTCGAGATCTCCGATGGTCAGGTCGTCGTCAGCCTGGACGGAAGCCCTTATCGGCAAGAACCCTGCCAGCCGAATCGGGGCATCGCGGGAACGGTTGAGCCGCTTTCGACCCCGGACGAGGCCAGGGTTTGTCCCCTGCGAGGGACAAACTCCGGCCCTTCGACCTCAGCTGACCTTCAACACCATCAGGATCTTGTCGTCGGGATGGGTGGCGCCGATCGAGAACTCGTTGATCTGAGTGAACAGTTCCGCGACCAGATTCGCGGGTGACTGAGTCCGCCGCGCCATGACTTCACGGCCTAGACGCTCGGTTCCGTACTCTTCCTCGGACGCACCGGCCGCTTCACTGATGCCGTCGGTGCAGGCGACCACAATGTCGCCCGGTGCCAGTTTCGCGTGACCCCGGCGGTAGCGCATCCCCGGCAGCAGTCCAACCACCGGGCTGCCTTCGTTCAGCGGGATCACCTGGTTCTCACGCACCAGCAGGGGAGCCACGTGACCGGCGTTGACGTAGTGGATGCCGCGCCGCGGGATGTCGATGAGGGCGAGGAACATGGTCATGTACTTGCCGGAGCGGGTGCTTTCGATGACGCGCTCGTTGAGGTTGAACATGATGCCCTCGAGCGAGTGAACATGGCGGGCCAGCGTGTGCAGGGTGGCCTGGACGTTCGACATCACCATGGCCGACGCCGCACCCTTGCCCTCGACGTCCGCCACCACCACCATCAGCGTGTCGGGAGATAAACGAATGAAGTCGTAGTAGTCACCGCCCACCTGCTGCGAGGCCTCGTAGCGGACCGCGATCTCGAAGCCCGGAACTTCGGGCGGGGCCTCGGGAAGAAGGCTTCGCTGAATGGTGCGGGCGAGCTGAAGGTCCTTCTCGAGTCGCTGGCGGGCGAGCGACTCCTTGTGCAGTCGCGCATTGTCGAGTGCGATGGCCGCGGGCACCGAGATGTCGTGCAGGAAGTCGATGTCGTCCTCACCAAAACCCTCGCCGGCCTTATTGAGAAGCTGGATCACGCCGACGATGCGGCCGCCCTTGTCGCGCACCGGGGCCACAAGAAGGTTGCGCGTTCGATAACCCGAAGCC
>CAZFQH010000649.1:0-372 GCA_964520805.1 uncultured Acidobacteriota bacterium
GTGCGATTCTGCTTCCGGTCGATCATCCTCTGGTGGCGAGTGATGACATTCGCCAGCTCCAGTTCCATCTCGCCGCGGGGGCGGCCATGGTGATCGCGGAACACGGGGGCCGAAGGGGACATCCGATCGGTCTAAGCCTCGCCCTGATGCGGGAAGCGACTTCGGATCCCTCGCTTTCCACCCTGCGTGATCTGCGAAGCCGGCACGCGTCAAAGGCCGTCGTGGCCGCGGTTTCCGAAGGGGCGCTCCAGGGTGTGAACAGCAAAGAAGACCTCGAGCGGGTATCAAACGGGACTTTTCGGTAAACTTGCGGGCTCCCCCTCAATTCTGTTCGGGGGATGCAAGAGAGGACAACGCCGTAAAGGCCCCCCC
>CAZFQH010000649.1:382-2327 GCA_964520805.1 uncultured Acidobacteriota bacterium
CCCAATGACTGAGTTGCGCAACATTGCCATCATCGCCCACGTCGATCACGGCAAGACCACCCTCGTGGACACCCTCCTTCGCCAGGCCGGCGGATTCCGGGAAAACCAGGAAATCGCCGAGCGGGTCATGGACTCCAACGACTTGGAGCGCGAACGCGGGATCACGATCCTCGCCAAAAACGCCGCGGTGCGCTACAAGGGCACGAAGATCAACATCTGCGACACTCCCGGACACGCCGATTTCGGCGGCGAGGTCGAACGGGCGCTCAGCATGGTGGACGGCGTTCTTCTTCTCGTCGACGCCTCCGAAGGCCCCCTCCCCCAGACTCGATACGTTCTGCGTAAGGCGCTTGAGAAGAAGCTCGCCCCCATTGTGGTCATCAACAAGATCGACCGCAAGGACGCGCGCATTCAGGAAGTCTTGAACGCGGTATACGACCTCTTCATCGACCTGGACGCGACCGAAGCCCAGCTCGAATTTCCGGTGATCTACGCGAACGCCCGGGCCGGTCTTGCCGGCCTCACCCCGACCGAGGAAATGAAAGATCTCGGGCCTCTCTTCGACGCCATCATCAAGACGGTTCCGCCCCCGGGCGGTGACGTGAACGCGGTCCTTCAGATGCTGATCGCGAACCTCGACTATTCGGACTATCTCGGGCGCCTGGCCATCGGTCGCGTCTTCGAAGGGACCGTGAAGACGGGCGAGAACGTGGCTTTGGTTCGCCGCGACGGCACCACGGTCACCGCCAAGATCACCAAGCTCTTCACGTTTGAAGAGATTCACCGGCTTGAAGTGGCCGAGGCGAGTGCGGGCGACATCGTGGCGCTCGCGGGTTTCTCCGAAGTGAACATCGGCGAAACCGTCACCAGCGCCACCGACCCCAAGCCGCTGCCACCGCTCCACATCGACGAACCCACGCTGTCGATGGTGTTCTCCATCAACACCTCGCCCATGGCCGGAAGGGAGGGCAAGTACGTCACCTCCCGACACATCAAGGACCGGCTCGACAAGGAGTTGCTCACGAACGTGGCTTTGAAGATGGAGCCCACCGAAAGCGCCGACTCGTTCAAAGTGATCGGCCGAGGTGAACTCCAGATCGCCATACTTATCGAGAACATGCGGCGGGAGGGCTTTGAACTTGCCGTCTCGAACCCTGACGTCATCACCCGAGTGGTCGATGGCGTTCGCCACGAGCCGTTTGAGCTGGTGTCCATCGACATCCCCGAGACGTTCACGGGCGTGATGATGGAGAAGATGGCGCTACGGCGCGGCGAGATGGTGAAGATGGTAAACCACGGATCGGGCCGCGTTCTGCTCGATTTCATGGTCCCGACAAGGGGCCTGATCGGCATCCGCACGGAAGTCCTCACCGACACCCGGGGCACCGCGGTTATGAACCGGCTCTTTGATTCGTTCCGGCCCTGGGTTGGGGAGATTTCGCGACGAACAAAAGGCTCGCTGGTGGCCGACCGGATCGGTGACACCACGACCTTCGCCCTCTTTCATCTCGAAGAGCGCGGTGAACTGTTCATCGGTGCGGGCGAGAAGGTCTATGAAGGCATGGTGGTTGGGGAAAACGCCCGCGCGGGCGACATGGATGTGAACGTCACCAAGGCGAAGAAGCTCACCAACATGCGAGCGTCGAGCGCCGACGACGCCCTGCGCCTGACCCCCCACCGGCAGATGACCCTTGAGCAGGCCCTCGAGTTCATCTCCACGGACGAGCTGGTCGAAGTGACACCCAAGTCCATCCGGCTGCGGAAGCGGGTACTTCCGTCCGAAGACCGCTACAAGAAGATGAAGCCGCCGGAAGGCGCGTAACGAAGGGCACCCACAAGGGGTGCCCCTACGCCTCCAATCCACACGGGTGCGCCGACGGTTCGATTGTAGGTGCCACCCCCTGAATTCGTCTGCTGTTGGGGGGTGCCACCCCCTGAATTCGTC
>CAZFQH010000650.1:0-2325 GCA_964520805.1 uncultured Acidobacteriota bacterium
ACCCAGACCCGCATCAATTCCTCCCGGCCGAGGAGGAGTTCCTCGCGCCTGGTGCCGCTGCGGTTGATGTCGACCGCGGGGAGGATGCGCTTTTCCATCATCCGGCGGTCGAGCACGATTTCGGAGTTGCCGGTGCCCTTGAACTCCTCAAAAATGATGTCGTCCATGCGGGAGCCGGTGTCGACAAGGGCGGTGGCGATAATGGTAAGCGAGCCCCCCTCCTCCATGGCCCGGGCCGCGCCGAAGAACTTCTTCGGAAGCAGCAGCGCCGACTGATCGAGACCGCCCGAGAGGGTCCGGCTCGAGTTGCCGGCCGCGTTGTTGTAGGCGCGCGCAAGACGGGTGATCGAGTCGAGCAGGATGACCACGTCCTGACCGTGCTCCACCAGTCGCCGCGCGTGCTCGATCACCATCTCGGCGGTTTCGATGTGCCGGGAGGGCTCCAGATCGAAGGTGGAAGCGATCACCTCGCCCTTCACCTTCCTCTGCATGTCTGTGACTTCCTCGGGCCGCTCGTCGATCAGGACCACGAGCAGTGTGACCTCGGGGTGATTGGTGGCGATCGAGTTCGCGAGATTCTGGAGGATGACGGTCTTGCCGGTGCGCGGGGATGCCACGATCAGGCCGCGCTGGCCTTTTCCGAGCGGCGTCATCATGTCGAGGATGCGCCCGGTCATGTCGGAGGGCGTGGTTTCGAGGTGCAGGCGCTGCTGGGGATAGAGGGGTGTGAGGTTGTCGAAGAGGATGCGGTCCCGTGCGGCGTCGGGGTCGAGGTTGTTGATGCTGGTGATCCGCGAGAACGAATAGAACCGTTCGGCGTGCCGCGGCGCGCGAACGATTCCCGACAACTTGTCGCCGGTTCGCAGGAAGAAACGCCGGATCTGGGAAGGCGAAACGTAGATATCGTCGGTCTCGGCCTGAAATCCAACTTCGGGGCCGCGCAGGAATCCGTAGCCCTCTTTCGTTGCCGCCAGTACTCCGGACGACGTCAAAGGAATGGGACTGTGGGATCGAATGCGCAGGAGCCTGCGAAGAAGATCCTCCCGGGGCAGGCCTGAAGCCTCGGCGATCCCGTTCTCCTCGCCGAGTGCCACCAGGGTCAGGCGGTCAGCCTTTCTGAGGGAGGAGAAGTCCGCGATCGAAAAGAGCCCCGAAGCCGGAGCTTCAGCAGCCGGTCCTTCAGGCGCCTGGTCGTTCTCCGGCTCTTCGACTTCGGCGGGTTGGGGGGCTTTGGGGGTTCGGGCCATTCGGGCGGCGATTCCTAGTGCGTGACCGGCGGAGCGCTGGGTGCTTGCGGAGTACCAGGGGCTTCCACCTGGGCGGGCGTTCCCCCCGCGGGGAGAATGGCGATCCGGAACACTTCGTCCACCGAGTCCACGAGGTGAATGGTGAGGGCCGCTTTCACCTCCTCGGCCACATCCGCGAGGTCCTTTTCGTTCTCGCGGGGGAGGATGACGGTGGTGGCGCCGATCCGATGCGCGGCCAGAAGCTTCTCCTTCAGACCGCCGATCGGCAGAACCTTCCCGTGCAGCGTGATCTCACCGGTCATGCAGATGTCGCGGCGTACGGGCGCGCCCTGAAGGGCTGAAACCAGGGCGGTGGCAATGGTGATGCCCGCGGATGGGCCGTCCTTGGGGATGGCGCCTTCGGGCACGTGAATGTGAATGTCGATCTTCCGGTAGAACATCGGGTCGATGTGCAGCTCGCTCACGTGTGCGCGCACATACGAGAGGGCCGCCCGGGCACTCTCCTGCATCACATCGCCCAGTTTTCCGGTGAGGGTCAAGGCCCCGCGGCCGGGCATGAGGGTGACTTCGATGGGCAGAGTCTCGCCGCCCACTTCGGTCCAGGCGAGGCCCATGGCGAGGCCGATCTCGTTCTTCTCTTCCGCCTGGGGATCACGGAAGCGGGGGACTCCGAGGAACTCGATGACATCGTTCTCGGTGAGAACGATGTTGTAGGAGGCCCCGCGCTCGACCACGCGCCGCGCGGTCTTTCGGGCCAGACTGCCGAGTTCGCGTTCCAGACTGCGGACCCCGGCCTCTCGGGTGTAGCGGCGAATCACCGTGCGGAGGGCGCCGTCCGGAATCTCCAGGTTGGCGACCTTCAGACCGTTCTGCTCGAGCTGTTTCGGAATCAGATGACGCTTGGCGATTTCGATCTTCTCGACCTCGGTGTAGCCCGCGAGACGGACGATTTCGAGCCGGTCCTGTAGAGCGTGGGGGATGCCGTGGAGGGTGTTCGCGGTGGCGATGAAAAAGACCGATGAGAGGTCGAAGTCGACGTCGAGATAGTGGTCGGAGAAGTTCTTGTTCTGTTCCGGAT
>CAZFQH010000651.1:0-2309 GCA_964520805.1 uncultured Acidobacteriota bacterium
ACGTTCCTGTTTCGCCACCGCGTCGACGAGTTGATCGTGACCAATGGGGTCGTGACCGGCGTGCGAGGGAAGACGCTGGAGCCCGCTTCCGAGGCCCGTGGCCAGCGGACCTCGCGTAAGGAGATCTCCGACTTCGAGGCGATCGCGGGCGCGGTCGTCGTCGCTTCCGGGGGCATCGGGGCCAACCATGAGCTGGTGCGAAAGAACTGGCCGGCCCGACTGGGCAAAGCTCCGAAGTTCATGGTGCAGGGCGTGCCCGACTTCGTCGACGGGCGCATGCTGCCGATCACCGAAGCCGCGGGCGCCCGCATCGTCAACCGGGATCGCATGTGGCACTACACCGAGGGTCTGCGGAACTGGGATCCCATCTGGACGAACCACGGCATCCGCATTCTTCCCGGGCCAAGTTCGCTGTGGCTGGACGCGACCGGGAAGCGCCTGCCCCCGCCGTGCTTCCCGGGCTTCGACACGCTGGGGACGCTCGACTGCATCATGAAGACGGGACACGAGCACTCGTGGTTTGTCCTCAACCAGTCGATCATCAAGAAGGAGTTCGCACTCTCCGGATCGGAGCAGAACCCCGACCTCACTGGCAAGAAATGGGGGATGTTGCTGGGCCGGGCGTTTGGCAAGAAAGCCACCGGCCCGGTTGAAGCGTTCAAGGAGAAAGGCGCTGACTTTGTGGTGGCCACGAATCTGCGATCACTCGTGGAGGGCATGAACGGCAAGACCGAAACGCCGCTTCTCGATTTCGCCACGGTGGAGCGTGAGGTGGTTGCGCGCGATCGTCAGCTGGACAACCCCTACGGAAAGGACCTGCAAATCGCGGCGATCCGACAGGCGAGGAACTACGTCGGCGACCGGTTCATGCGGACCGCTCCGTTGGGGCGGATTCTTGATCCAAACCTCGGTCCGCTGATCGCGGTCAAGCTCAACATCCTGACCCGCAAGACGCTAGGCGGCCTGGAGACGGATCTGTCCGGTCGCGTGCTGAAGTCAGACGGCGAGCCGTTCGCGGGCCTGTTCGCAGCCGGTGAGGCGTCGGGTTTCGGCGGCGGCGGAATGCACGGATACCGCGCGCTCGAAGGATCGTTCCTGGGCGGATGTATTTTTTCGGGCCGAGCCGCGGGCCGAGGGGTTATCGGTTAGCCCCTCTCACCCCTTCTTTGTCAGGTGAGTGAACAGCTCGATCGGAATGGGGAGGAACGTGGTCGTGTTGTGCTCGCTTGAGATCTCGCGCATGGTCTGCAGGAAGCGCAGCTGCAACGCGATCGGCTCCTTGCTGATCAACGCCGCGGCCTGAACCATCTTTTCCGCCGCCTGGAACTCGCCCTCCGCGTTGACGATCTTGGCGCGCCGTTCGCGTTCGGCCTCCGCCTGCTTGGCCATCGCGCGCTTCATGCTGTCGGGCAGGGAGACATCCTTGACCTCGACCGCGGTGACCTTCACGCCCCACGGCTCCGTTTGCCTGTCGATGATTTCCTGCAATTTCACGTTGATCGCATCGCGCTGCGAGAGCAGGTCGTCGAGCGGAGACTGGCCGAGCACGCTGCGCAGCGTGGTCTGGGCGATCAGAGACGTGGCTTTCAGGAAATTCTCCACCTTCACCACCGCGGCCACAGGATCCACCACGCGGAAATAGACCACCGCGTCCACCGTCGCCGGCACGTTGTCCCGGGTCATGATCTCCTGCTTGGGCACGTCGATGGTCACGATGCGCAGATCCATCTTGACCATGCGGTCGACCAGGGGGATGAGGAAGACGAGGCCCGGCCCCTTGGCCCCGCGCGCGTGGAGCTTGCCCAGGCGGAAGATGACGCCTCGCTCGTACTCGCGCAGAATACGCATGCTCTGCGGCAGCACGACCGCAGCGATCACGACAGCCGCCACCGCCCAGGTGCCGAGTTTCATCAGCGCTTCGATCAGTTCATTCATGGTCTTCTCCGCTCAGCTCCTTGGTTTCACTTTCAGGGTCAGTCCTTCGATCGAGACGACTTCGACGGGCTGGTCCTTCTCGACCGGCACATCGCTCACCGCCCGCCAGAGTTCGCCTTCGATGAATACGAGGCCGCTGCCCGCATCGATGGGTGAAAGCGTCGGCACGACCTTGCCGAACATGGTCTCGCGTCCGGCGCGCACGGGCAGGCCCTGGGCCCGAAGACCCGCGCCCACGATGAAGATGAAGAACAAGGCGGTGACCGTGGTCGCGCCGACGATCAGCGAGAGCGGGAGGCGGAACCCCGGCTCGGCCCGGTCGAACAGCATCAGCGCCCCCAGGAAAAACGACACGATGCCGCCCGCGGTGAGCA
>CAZFQH010000652.1:0-2299 GCA_964520805.1 uncultured Acidobacteriota bacterium
TGTCGTTCTGAATCGGACCCGAATCGACGAACCGTGGGTGGTCCCGCGGGCAGCGGAAGGCGCCGATCACGGTCCCCTCACCGCGGTGAGCGATTGAGTCGAGCGGTGGAGGAGGCTATTAATGAGGTCAGGACCGAGGGGAGCGATCCGCCGACGACCGCGGGCGCGGGAGATCAGGTCGCCACTTGTAGGGAGGTACCGCTTGAAGAGGCGAACGCCGAGAAGGACGTAGATTCTCCCGTTGGCGGCCTGTTCGATGCGCCTGGGCTCGAAGTACCAGCGAGCCAGAGACGAAGGCAGGTTCATTCCGCTGGTCGGAACCGCCTCACGTCAGTCGCTTCTGAACCATGATCTTGTGCTTGCGGAATGCCTGCAGTCCCTGCCGGAGGTGTACCAATCGGCGCTGCGGCTTTACTACTGGATGGGTGCGAGCATCGCGGAGGTGGCGGACGTGCTTGATCTCCCCGAAAATACCGTCAAGTCGTATCTGCACCGGTCGCGTCAGCTCCTTGACGGGATGCTCAACGAGAAGGGGTACTCGCATGTCTGAATCGGAACCGCGTCAGGCCGCCATGGACGCACTGCTCCGTCGATCGATGGCGGCCCCGGCTCCCGCGCTGTCAGGAGACTTCCACCCACGCCTCCGGCGCGCCTTGCAGCGACGGTCCGAGCCCCCGCGGTTCGGACGCCTTCTCCTCGGTTCCTATGGCGCCCTCTCGGGCCTCGTTTCGGTCGTCGTGATGCGCGGGGAGAGCCTCGGCTGGGGACCGATCACCGTCGCGATGATCGGCGCCGCCCTGGTGCTCGCAGGCGTGAACCGCCTGACCCGGCCGCGCCTGAGACTAACAATCGGCTAGCCCCTACCGTACCGCGCGGCGTGATGCGAACCGAAGGGCGCCGACGAGGGGCGCCTCTACGTTGTGGCGCGCCCAGATGGGTATCACATGCCACAGTCCGGGAGCGTCTCCCGCGCAGGCTCGTTTCGTCAAGGTCCAATTTCCCGACTCATCAAGACGGCGTCTTCGACCGGATCGCGATAGAACGAGCGGCGTTTCTGGGTCTCATGGAATCCCCGACCTTCGTACAGCCTGCGGGCCGCGAGATTGCTCTCCCGCACTTCCAGAAACGCGGTGCGCGCCCCCATTTCAACCGCTCGTTCGAGTAAGCGGCGCACGATCAGTCCACCCCATCCTCGCTGCCGCTCGGCCGCGTCGACGGCCACGTTGACGATGTCGACATCCTGAGCCTGGACTCTCGCCGCCACGAATGCGACCACGCGTCCGGCGGACCGAAGTACGAAGAGCGTTTTCGGGTCGCGACGGACCTCGTCCTCAAAAGTCCCAACCGTCCAGGGAACGGGAGATTGTCCGTCAATGGCAACGAGGGCTGCGATGTCGCCGAGGGTGGCCGGTTCGAAGTCGGCGGAGTGGATGCGGGTCTCGTTCAGGTCGCCCGGGTCGCCGTTCACTTCGATTTTGGCTGAGTGGCGAGCAGACCGCGGGTCAGCGGGTCCCTCAAGTAGAAAGGCAGCAGATCCGAAGACGAGCAAAGGTTGGCTGGCTCATTCCTGGATATGGCCAGCGACGCGAGGTGCGGGGCCAGGCCCTCTGGAAGCTCCAGGAAATCAAGGCCCGGGATGGCCGTGGCCATGGCGTCCCGGTGCCTTACCGCCGCCGACCCCGCGGCGAGACGGTCGGCCTCCAGAAAGGGCTTGAGCGCCGTCAGAACGGCTTCGAGGTCGCCGGATTCATGCCTTGAGAGGAGGGCCCCTTGCGCATCATGCACGGCCCCGAAGACCTCGCCGTGAAAGAGATCGACGAGGGCTAAAACCCTCCGGTCCCGGCCCCGCGCCGCCCAAGCCACCACATCCGTGGCCACCGCCCCCAGACACGGGCGACCGCCGGCCAGGCCGCGGACACAGGCCAGCGAGACGCGAAGTCCGGTGAACGACCCCGGCCCGACCACCGCGGCAAACAGCTCGACGTCCGCCGGTCGAAGCCCCGCCTCTGCGAAGGCCGACTCGACGGCCGGAAGGAGGATCTGCGAATGCCCGCGGTCGGCAAGAAAGGAGCGGGTGCAAAGCAGCGTCGAGCCGCGGGAGAGGGCCACACTTCCAAGCGACGACGAGGTGGCGATCGCCAGAACGGTTGGAGTGGGTGGCGTGTTGATGGAAGGCATTGAAGAGACGGAGCTTATACTCGCCGACCTTCGCTCCCCGTACCTCAGCTACCAAGAGAAGTCGACCATGTCCGTGACCCCCACGCCCGCCATGCAGCAGTACCACCGCATGAAGTCGGAG
>CAZFQH010000653.1:0-2297 GCA_964520805.1 uncultured Acidobacteriota bacterium
GCCCTCGCCGGCTACCTGTGGTGGGAATCCGCACTGCCCGAGTCGGTGCGGGTGATCTTCCTCGGTGAGTCGCCGCTCGTGGCCGCCCTGGGAGAAACAAGGGGACTGGCGCTCTGGTCCTTGGCCGCGTTCGCGCTGCTCGCGGTTTTCGCGTGGGTCCTCCCTCGCGCGCAGCGATGGCCGGTTTCGGCCATCGCCCTGCTCGCCGCCTTCAGCTTCTTCGGCGCGCAGGAACGGGTCCGCGAGGGCGTTCGAAAACCCTTCGTGATCCGCGACTTCATGTTCTCGAACGGCATCCTGGTGAGCGAGATCGCCGACCTCAATCAACGCGGGATCCTGGCCAAAGCCAGGTGGGCGGCTAGGGAGAGCGACGGATCGCCGTTGTCCATGGGCCGCGCGGTCTATCGCGCCCAGTGCGAATCCTGCCACACCATCGACGGCTACTTGTCGATGCGACAACTCGTGGCGGCCCCAGACGCCGGCACCATCGGCCTCATTCTCGAGGTTCTGCACGGCCAGGGCGAGGGCTACATCTCGGGCCAGCACACCGAGCGCGGCCACATCGCGACGCAGAAACTCGACTACCCCGCTATGCCGCCTCTCGTGGGCACCGCGCAGGAAATCGACGCGCTGAAGGCCTACCTGGTGAGCCTCCAGCCCCTCACGACGGTGGAGGTGTCCCATGCCCGCTAGCCTCATACCCGCGCTCGATCCCACCGCCCTTCCCGGTCCGCCCTGGCTCTTCCATGTGCTATGGGTGTTGACCTTCCTCATCCACCTCGTCTTCGTGAACATGGTCATGGGCGGGTCCGTACTGGCCGCCCTGGTGGGCCGACACCGCAGGGGCGCACGGGAGATTCAGAGCTTCTTCGTCGAGGCCAACGGCTGGGCCATCTCCTTCGCCATCACCTTCGGAATAGCACCGCTGCTTTTCATGCAGGTGCTGTTCGGCCGCTTCTTCTACGCCGCGACCATACTTCTCGCGTGGTGGTGGTTCGGGATGCTGGGCATCCTGACTCTCGCGTACTACCTGAACTACATCGCCAAGTATCGATTGAAGGCAGGCCGGGGCGTGCGCGGGCTATTGGCGGTCGAGGCCGTGGGGTTCCTCACGATCGCGGCCATCCAGGTCGCAATCAACGTGCTGCACCTGCAGCCCGGACGATGGGAGTCGGTCGCGCAACAGGCCGGGGCCGCCCTCCTGGATCCGACCTTCGTGCCGCGCTTCCTGCACTTCGTCCTGTCGGCCGTGGCCATGGCCGGGGTGGTCCTGGCTTTCGCGGCCACACGCAAGGCCGCGACGGACGTTGAGACTCGGCTGGACATGGCCCGGTTCGGACTTCGCGCGGCCTTCATCAGCACCGCCCTGAACCTCGCCGATGGGTTCTGGCTTCTGCTCTCCTTGCCGCGGGACGTGCTCATCCCCTTCATGCGCGGCGGCGCGGTTACGATGATCCCCCTGACCGTAGGCATCCTGCTCGGAGTGTTCCTGCTCGTGGTCCTCACCCGGATCACCGACCCCCTCAGCCAGACCAGGGAGGTTCGACGGGTCGCGGAAGCGATGGTGGGCGCCGTCGTGTTCATGGTGTTGACGCGCCATCAACTGAGGGGCATCTACCTGGCGCCCTGGCAGGTCGGCGAGCAGGCCCGGGTGGCCACCCAATGGGGGCCCCTGGCGCTGTTCCTGGTCGTCTTCCTGCTCTGTGTCGGCCTCACGATCTATGCGATCGTGCGTGCGGTCAAAGACCGCCCGGATCCGGGTGAGAGCGCAGCCTGAGCCGCGCAAGCCGGAAGCCCGAGGTCTGCTTGTCGCGAACTTCCGCAGACCGTAGGCGAGGCTTGCGGACACGAAGCGAGCTGGCCGGAATGACCGCGACCACCTCGCGACGCCTCGGACGGAAATGGTGGTACAGGAAAAGGCCCGCGAGACTGGCGATGGTCGCCACCACCGCGTCCTAGCATCAAAGATTCATAGGCCACGCCCCACCGCGCGTCCGGTCTGCTAGATGATCAGCGTGACCACGGGGCCGGGTGGCGTGCTTCAAGGCCTCGCGCGGGCGTTCTCATTCCTGTCACCGAATCCGCACAAAGTGAATCTCTGGCGTAGGCTGAATACAGCAAAGCTGCCTCCGGAGGATCCATGCCGACCAACCGCGATCGTGATTCCGCTCTCAACGCCGCCGCAGACGCTCCCCGTCGCATCCTGATCGTTGGCGGGGTTGCGGGGGGCGCTTCCTGCGCCGCTCGGTTGCGCCGGCTTGATGAGTCATGCGAGATCGTCGTGTTCGACCGCGGGC
>CAZFQH010000654.1:0-2296 GCA_964520805.1 uncultured Acidobacteriota bacterium
CTCGAGGGCGGACGAGCGCGCTTCCTGCCGAAGTTTCTCTTCGATGGAGATCACTTGTTCGGAGCCCGAGCCCACGAGGACGAGATGAAGTGCGGGAAGGTCCAAAAGCGAACCAACCGCCTCGAAAAGTGTTTCAAGACCCTTGCCCGCGATCAGTCGCCCCGTGTAGGTGGCGAGAATCCGGTCCACGGGCAGCCCAAGGGATTTTCGCAGGGTCAGTCGCACTTCCGCGGAGACTGGTGCGTAGTGGGCCATGTCGACGCCATGGGGAATGCGGTGAATACGGTCGGCGGCGAAACCGGACCGCTTCGCTTCGCGGCCAATTTCCTCTGAGATAGCCACAATGGCGTCGGTCCGCTTCAGCAGCAGGTTGCGCGCACGCGCCACGATGTAGACGAATCGACGCGCGGTTTCCCCGCTGTTCCGTCCCCACAGGGCGAGCGATCCGTCGAGTTCGCCATTGAGTTCGGGCCGCAACGCCAGAGCGCAGCGGTTCCCGACCACCGCCAGCCTCGCGGCCAGGGCCAGGACCCGCGTGCCTCCATTCATGACCACATCGCGATCGGCGGCGAGCCGCCGCGCCACCCGTCCGGCTGCCCACACGAGCGAAAACTTCCGTCCGCGCCCAGTACCAGGAGACCCCACACGGTGGACGGTCACGCCGCCATCGACTTCAAGCGGCGGCAGGTCGGGACGGGAACGCCGGGTGATCACATCGACGCTGAATCCTTGGGCCACGAGTCCAAGGGCCAAGGACCGAGTGTATTTCTCACCGCCTCCCAACACGGGGTGGTAGGTCTCGACCATCCAGATGATCCGAGGCCTGATCCTCCGGGGCTCCACGGTGGGGGTTGCGGGGCGAGGTTCGGTGGCCGGGATCACTCGTCGGTCTTGAGCACGTAGATCGGCTTGTTCTGGCTTTCGTGGTAGGTGCGCATGAGGAGTTCGGCCATCAAGCCGAAGTTCACAAGCAGGATTCCGGTAAGGAAAGCGAGGCCGCCGAAGAAGAGGAGCGGGCGCGAGCCGATGGCCTGATCGGCAAACAGCCGGATGAAGGAAAGGTAGCTCAGAATGCCGAAGCCCACGGCGCCGAAAAGGAGACCGAACAGCCCGAACAAGTGGGCCGGTCGCGTCCCGTAGGTCATGAAGAACTTGACGGTGAAAAGATCAAGGAGCACGCGCGTGGTCCGCCCGATGCCGTACTTGCTGACCCCGCGGGTCCGCGGCCGGTGATTGACGACCACCTCGGTCACGCGCACGCCCATCGACGCGGCCACCGCGGGAATGAAGCGATGCATCTCGCCGTAGAGGCGGATGCCCTTCACCACATCTGCGCGGATGGCCTTGAGCGAACACCCGTAGTCATGAATCTCGACTCCGGTGGCCCACGAGATCAGGTGATTCGCGAAGAACGACGGGATTTTTTTGGAGAGAGGATCGTGGCGATTCTTGCGCCAGCCGCAGACGATGTCGTAGCCCTCACCCTCGTAGAGTTTCGCCACCATCGCCCCGATATCCGCAGGGTCGTTCTGAAGATCGCCGTCGGAGGTGACCACCACGCGGCCACGCGCCTGATCGAAGCCCGCGGAGAAGGCCGCGGTCTGGCCGAAGTTCCGGCGCAGGCGAAGAACCCGTAACGTGGGCTCTTTCTTCGCAAGCTCCAACGCACGTTTTCCCGTCCCGTCCTTCGAACCGTCGTCAACCAGCAGGACCTCGTAGGACCGTCCGATGGGATCGAGCGCCCGCTTCAGTTCGCGGCAGAGATCGTCGAGATTCTCAACCTCGTTGTAGAGAGGGATGACCACCGAGATTTCCAGTGCCGTCGCTGCAGCCGCATTCTCGTTCGTCATCCGCGCGAAGGCTCTAGAACAACTTGAGATTCATGTTGTCGGCCGCGATGTCGGTGAGATCGACGACCGCGGCCGCCCCCACCCCCATCGTGATGGCGATGGTCTCGGAGATCTCCTCGCGAGTGGCTCCGTATTTGATGGCCTTCTTGATGTGCCCCTCGATACACCCCTGGCATTTGAAGGCCAGGCTCGCCGCAATGGCCACGAACTCCTTGGTCTTGCGATCCAGGGCCGAGGGCTTGTACGTCTCCTTGTAGAAAGAGAAGTAGGCCTGACGGAAACGCGGGTCGACCATCGAGTAGGAAGTGCTGACCGGTTGCGGGGCTCCGCCATCGTCCTCAACTGGAAAAGGCTGATGGGGGGCTTTCTCGTCGCTCATTGGCGGGTCCTCTCGTGCTTGGGCTCTGCGTCGTGCTTGGGCTCTGCGTCGTGCTTGGGCTCTGCGT
>CAZFQH010000655.1:0-2291 GCA_964520805.1 uncultured Acidobacteriota bacterium
CGGCCGGCGGAACCCCGGAGGTGGCCTATGCGCCCGAGACCGGCTCGGTCACGGGACTCCAATCTGAAAGCGGGGTCATCGTCGGGAAATACGCGGCCGCCACCGATCCCGGACAAATCGTCCGTTTCGATCCCGCGAAGAAGAGCTACACCACGCTCACCTCATTCAACAAGGAGCGTCTCGCCCAACTTCGGCTGCCCCATCCCGAACCCTTCTGGTTCACCGCGAAAAACGGCAAGAAGATCCACTCGATCATCGTGCCTCCGCCCTTCGTTGAGGCCGGAAAGAAGTACCCGATCGTGGCCTTCCCCCACGGCGGGCCCAACGCAATGTCCGACGACTCCTTCTCGCTGCGCTGGAACTCGCACCTCCTCACCGCACCCGGGTACTACCTCATCATGACCAACTACACGGGCTCCACCGGCTTCGGCGAGAAGTTCGCCGACGACATCGAGCGCGACGTGTTGCGCGGTCCCGCCATTGAAACCCTCGAAGCCATCACCGAGGCCGCGAAGAAGTACCCCCAGATGGACCTGACCCGCCAGTGCGCGGCGGGCGCTTCCTACGGCGGCTATCTGATGAACTGGTACAACGGCACCACCAATCAGTTCAAGTGCCTCGTGAATCACGCGGGTGCGGTCAACAACGAATCACAGTACGGACTCAACGACGGCGGGCTCGGCCGCGAGCTCCGCATGGGCGTGCCCATCTGGGAAACCGGCAAGGGCCAGTGGTTCGATCAATCCCCCATTCGTTATTCGAAGAACTGGAGGACGCCGATGCTGGTGACCCAGGGCGAGATCGACTTTCGTGTCCCCATCAGCGAGTCGATGACCACCTTCAAGCTTCTTCAACGCCTGAAGGTGCCCGCCCGTTTCGTGATCTTTCCCGACGAGGGCCACTGGATCCTCAAAGGACCCAACAGCAAGAAGCACATGGAAGAGATCATGGGCTGGCTCGGGAAGTATCTCGGCCCGGCGCCGGGCGCGGACTGAGTTGACGCCCACAGAGTCTGCGTGGTGGGCGGGCGCGGCCTTTTGAGAGAATCAGCGGTCATGACCCCAATCCCCTCTTCTCTGCGGACCATGCCGGTACTTGTCGCGATGGTTCTCGGCCTGCAGTCGCAAGCCGCGGCCCAGCCCGCCCAGGAAGCCCTGAATCGTTTCAAGGGGCTCTACGAACGCGAGTGGGCCTGGCGCCAGGCCCAGAGTTCGGGTCTGGATGAGGATGGAGACCGCACGGTCGCGGTGCGCGACCGCTTCCCGAAAGTGGACGCGGCCACCCAAGCCGACCGTCTCCGCTACTGGACGGATGTGCTTGGCGAACTGAAGACGATCGAGGTGGCGAAGCTCTCCCCCGAGGACCAGGTGAACTTCGCCATCTACACCGCCCAGGTTGAAGCCCTCGAGGCCAGCGCCCGTTTTCGCGACTACGAGAAGCCCTTCAATTCCGACTCTTCCTTCTGGGCCGAGGTCACGGGGGCGGCGCAGCGTCCTTTGCGAACGATCGAGGACTACCGCGGGTATCTCCGTCTACTCGCGGACATTCCCCGCTACTTCTCGGAACAGACGGTGAACATGCGGGCGGGCCTGGCCCGTGATTTTTCGGTTCCCCAGGTGACGCTGACTGGCCGTGACGCCTCGATCTCTGCCGTGGCCGACGTGGTCGAAGTCGAGAAGAATCCCTTCTGGGCTCCCCTCAACAAGATGCCTGGGCGGTTCAGCGCGGCCGAGCAGAACGAGGTGCGCACGGGGGCTTCGAAGGTGATTCGAGAGTCCGTGTTGCCTTCGTATCAGGCCCTTCTGAAATTCATGCGCGAGGAGTACGCCCCGAAGGCCCGACTGGCGTTGGACGCCGAGTCCTACCAGGACGGCAAGGCGTACTACCAGTCCAAGATCCGGGAGTTCACTACCCTCGACCTCACGCCCGACGCGATCCATCAGATCGGAGTCGCCGAAGTCGCGAAGATCCGCGCGGAGATGGAGGAGACCATGAAGAGGACGGGTTTCCAGGGAGAGTTCGGCGCATTCTTGCAGTTTCTTCGGACCGATCCTCAGTTCTACGCGAAGACGAAGGAGGAGCTTCTGATGCGCGCGGCCTGGATCTCCAAGCGGGTCGACGGCAAGCTGTCCGACCTGTTCTCCTGGCTGCCGCGCGCACGGTTCACCATCATCCCCGTGCCCGATGCCATCGCCCCCTTCTACACGTCAGGCCGCGGAGGACCGGGGGTGTACCTCGTCAACACCTACAACCTGCCCGCCCGCCCCCTCTACAACCTGCCTGCCTTGACC
>CAZFQH010000656.1:0-2288 GCA_964520805.1 uncultured Acidobacteriota bacterium
CTCCTGGAGGGCGGAGAGGTCGGAACGCGCGGGACGGCCTACGATCTGGCCGGGCATCACTTCCCCGTCCTCCATCGATCCCTGCCCCAGGGCCAGAAGAGCCGCGACGATGACACCGCTCAGCATGAGGTCATCGGGAGGTCATTGGGAGGTCATTGGGCCGAGAGGCGCTCGGCCCGCGCCCGCTTTGCCGAAAGCAGGAAGGCGAGCAGGAGAAAAAAGGCGGCAGCGCCCAGGGCATAGGACCCGAGAGCCGGGTAGTTGTAGACCTCGAAGTTCGCGATCTGTTTGTAGCCATACATGGGCGGCATGAAGGGCTGAACCTTCACCGCCGCGGTCGGCGCCAGATCGTGGCCGTAGCTCCACATCCGATAGCCGAACGACCAGAGCGAGAAGGCGCCGAAGTAGACAAAGAGAACGATCGAGTCGACGAGGTGGGTCATCTTCCCCATCACCGCGGTGCGGGCGAAGAGAAGGGCAAACGCGCCGATCACGAAGGGCATCCACTTGAACTCGCCGAAATCCTCGGAAACCAGATCGCGCATCCCGATGTAGTGATTGAGAACGTTGACCTCCTTGACGTCCTGCCCGTTGTTGCCGCCGACCAGCTTGTAACTGAAGATCTGGAGCCGCAGGCCGTCGGGGTACTGGGGCGCGAACATCGTCATGGTGTAGAGCGGCGAGGTGAAGGTGGGAATGAGGGCCAGCGCGGCCGTGAGCACCAGCACCCGGGGGGCAAGGTCGAGGGGCGCGTCCAGGAAGGCGTTCGCGCGTTTCAGAAAGTCCCGCATGGGGCACCGCCATTTCGAAAAAGGGGGCCGTGGTCCTTTGAGGGAGGGAGGGACCACGACCCCACAACGGCATCGCTTCGAGGGTCGCTAGGACGACCCCTCAGCGCACGATGAAGTAACCCTGCATCTCCTGATGAAGGGCCGAGCAGAAGTTGGTGCAGTAGAACGGGAACACCCCGGACTTCCTGGCCTTGAAGGTGACCTGCTTGGTCTCGCCCGGATCCACCACGATGTTGATGTTGTAGTCGAGCAGGCCGAACCCGTGGAGTTCGTCGGTGGTCTGCTCGATGTTGGTGATGGCAATGGTGACCTCATCGCCCGCCTTCACCTCGAAGTCGGTGGGGGTGAGAGTGGAGCGAACCGCCACCATCTTGACCAGAACCTTGTTGCCGTTTCGGGTCACTCCGGCGTCCTTGACGTCCCAGATGGCGTAGGGGTGCTTGTTCTCTTCTTTCGGGTAGACCTCGATGGGCTTGAGCTTGTCCGCCTTGATCATTTGGGCATAGTGGGGCTCGGGTTCGGTGAAGGCGTCGTACAGCAGCTTCATCTTCTCTTCACTGATATCCACGAGCTGCGAGGACTCGGGCTGGCTGGGGCCTACGCTCAGGTGACGCCCATGGGAGAGCTTGTTGAGGCCAACGAGATACTTGCCGTCCGGACTCACGGTGTCGCCTTCGGCTGAAGACAGATGGCCGATCGAGTAGGACATGGGGACCTTGTCCACCACTTCCCAGGTCCCAAGCTTCCACTTCGCGATGGCGCTGTCGACGAAGAGCGAGGTGTAGGCCCAGTTGTCGGGACCGAACTGGGTGTGCAGGGGGCCGAGGCCCACTTCCACCTCGGCGTCCTTGATGTCTTCATACTTAAGCACGGGAATGCCGTCCTCTTCGCCGGTGAAGTTCTTGTTCTTGATCGCGGTCTGGATCTTCTCGATGTTGAAGACGGTGGTAACGCCCTGGAGCTTGCCGGAGGCCACGATCCACTTGCCCTCGGGGGCCACATCGACGCCGTGGGGCGATTTTCCGCAGGGCAGGAAGTACACGAGGCCCGGGATCTCCTTGGGATCGAGGACCTTGACCCCGCCGATCATCTTGCCCTTGCCTTCCGCCGCCGACTTCTCGGCGAGCTTCCAGTCGACCATGGCGATGTAGTCGCGGTCCTTCTGGGTGGAAGTGACTTCGAGCTTGCCCGTGGCCTTCTCGGTGTTGTACGAGGTGAAGAACACGTAGCCGTCGGAGGCCTTCTTGCCCGCGTCACCGAGGTCGTAGTTGAAGGGAGGCATGAGGACCTGCCAGCCGAAGCTCATCTCGCCCGACTTCGGGTCGATCTTGATTCCGGTGATGACGCCCTTGTAGTCGGTGGCGTACTTGTCGACGCCGGCCACCGTTCCCTTGGGAATGGGGATCGAAAAGCGGGAGGCCATGACGGAGTACTCGCTGTTCGGCGTGACGAAGGCCGAAGCGTGGTTTCCGGAAACGTTCGGGATCGGTCCGAGAA
>CAZFQH010000657.1:0-2279 GCA_964520805.1 uncultured Acidobacteriota bacterium
GCTCCCGTGGCTGCTCGCGAGCCTGCTCCTGGTGCTGGCGCTTGGGGTCTCGGAGGTGCACGCTCGTCTCATCGACCGGATCCTCTCCGGAGACGAGGCGAACACCGTGCGGGTGGTGCGAGAGGATGAGCAACGGATCGCCGAGCTCGAGGAAGCGATCAGTTTGGAGCCGCCCCTGAAGGTCGAGCCGGCGGAACTCCAGCGTTTGCGAGCCTTCAAGGACCTCGTCGATCGCCGCGTCTTTCCCTGGCGGCTCCTGCTCGCCGAACTCGAGGAGACGCTGTCGGGCGATGTACGCCTGACCCGCATCTCGCCGGGAGAGAACACTTCCGGCCGTGGCATGCTGATTGAGTTGTCGGGTGAAGCCCGGACGAAGGAGGATGCTTTCTCGATGGCGGAGGCCCTTGATGCTTCACCGCTCTTTTCGAACGCGGTGCTGCGATCCATGGCTGAGATCAAAGAGGGGATCGACTTTGAAGTCGAGGTTGTGTTCGACCCGGACCAAGGCGCCAAAGACACCCGAAGCGCTCCTCTGCCGCCGCAGCCGGCCGAAGCACGCTCGCCCGGCCCGAACGCACCGAGGACCCGATGAACCGACGGGGCTCCAGGGCGCGTCTGCGCATTGCTCTTATTGGAGCGGTCCTGCTGCTCGTGAATGGCGCGGTTTTCGCCGCCTTCAGCTGGCCGGGGCTCACCAGAGTCCACCGCGCCGAAGACCGCGCCCGCGAGGTGGCCGAGCGCAAGGACGCGCGGGAACGCTTGTGGGCTCAGTTGATGGCGCGCCGGGATCTGCTGGCGCAGAACCTTAAGGACATCGAGACCCTGCGCCGAGATCATCTGAAGTCTCGATCCGCGGACCTGTTCGCGGCCCAGCGCGAAATCGAAAAGCTGGCCCAGGATTCCGGGCTGCGTCCCCACCGGAGCACCTACACCCTCGGGAAGATCAAGGGCACCGATCTCGTCCGCTGCGAAGTCACCCTCCCCCTGGATGGGAGTTACGCCAATCTCACCGGCTTCCTGAGACGTGTAGGGTCGGCGCGCCGCTTCCTGGTGGTCGACCAGATGGCCCTTTCGGAGGACGATCAAGGGGCCCGCATGAGCCTGACCCTCTCCGCGATTTTCAAGGAGGATGGCCTGTGAAGCGCCGGGAGCGGGGCACCACCTTTGTAGAGGTTCTGGCCGTGGCCGCGATCGTCGCGATTCTGGCCGCCGCCATTCTTCCCTTGTCCAGGCTCACCCGGCAGCGGCAAAAAGAGATAGAACTGCGGAGAACCCTGCGCGAAATCCGGTCCGCCGTCGACCGCTACAAGGATGGGGTCGACCGGGGTCTGATCGGAGGGACCGACGTGAAGCTTGGCAGCGAAGGCTATCCAGAGTCCCTGGAGACGCTTGTTGAGGGGGTCAACCAGGTCGGACGTCCGGGCTTCAAGCTCAAGTTCATGCGACGCATCCCGAATGACCCCTTCACCGGCAAGCCCGAGTGGGGGATGCGGTGTTACCAGGACGATCCCGACTCCACGTCCTGGTGCGGTGACAACGTTTACGATGTGTACTCCGAGGTGGAAGGCACCGCCCTGGATGGCACGAAACTGAAGGACTGGTGATGGTTCGACAAGACCCCGGACTCCGCGACTCGCGAGGCACCCTGACCTCCAAGGGGGCGGGCTTCACCCTGCTCGAGTTGATCGTCGTCCTGAGCATCCTGGGCATTCTGCTCTCGATCGCCCTTCCGAACTATCGCAACTCCATCATCCAGGCGCGCGAGGCGGTTCTGCGCGAGAACCTCTATCGCATGCGCGACCTGATCGACCAATACCAGTCCGACAAGGGCAAGTACCCGGAGACCCTGGAGACTCTGGTCACCGAGGGCTACGTACGCAAGATTCCCGCCGATCCCATCTCCCCGGACCCCTGGGTGGAAGTACCGCCCGAAGACGAATCTACGACTGGGGAAGTGCTCACGGGAGTGTTCGATGTGAAAAGCGCTTCCACGGCGGTTGGTTCAAACGGCGTGCCTTACAACGAGTGGTGATGGGGCGAAAGAGACTGACCAGCGTCGGCATAGGCTTCATCGCCCTGTTTCTGGGGTGGCGGTTCTTCACGCCCGCCCCGGACGTGGCGACCAAGGCGGCGCTTCGGCTGGAGGGGGGGTCCGATGTTCCCGCGATCGACCTGTCCCGTCTCGGTCGCGGCGATGCCGGGTCGGCCCCGACCCGAGATCTTTTTCGGTTCGGCCGGTCACGAGCTGACCTTTCCCCCGTGCCGACGCCGGTGATCGC
>CAZFQH010000658.1:0-2275 GCA_964520805.1 uncultured Acidobacteriota bacterium
CCGGCGGACGGTACATGTGCCTTCCCGAGTCACCTAGAGGGAAGACAATCAGCATCTGGACTCCGATCTGAAGCGCGGCGCAGGCCCCAAGTGCAACCGCGGTTACTCCAAGCGGCCGCCATCGTTTCTCACTGGCCCAGCCGACGACCTTCGCGAGCGCCAGACCGACGAGAGGCATCAATTGAATCGCCCACGTGGCTCGGTAGCGGGAAAGGGGCAGGGTCAGCATCATGGCGGTCATCAGGGTCAAGGATACCGGCCCGAGGCACCACCACACCGCCTGGCGATGGGGCCAGGCCAGAAGCGCGCCCACCGCGGCGAGCGGGAGGAGAACCCCGTAGGCGGGCAGCCATCCGAGCCAGGGATTCACCGTCGTCACGTAGTAGAAGTTCAGATTGTCGGGATTCTCAAACGGCGCCACGAGGCCCGCCAGCTTTTGCCCATAGAAGCCGAGCCAGTCGGAAACGGACGGGAAGGATCGTACACAGGCCACGAGAACCTCGAAGAGACTGGCACCCGAACTTCGCATCACGGGCTCAAACATCTCAGGCCTCGCAGAGAAGAACAGAGGGTCCGAAGCCGAGGAATTGAAGACCGCCATGACCACACTGCCGGTGACCGCGATCTGAAGCGGCGGCGCCCCCACCGCGAGATTCCGGGCCACCACCGGGAGCAGGCCCATCGCCAGTCCCATACCCAGGCCCACATAGAGCCTCCAACGACGCCACGAGAGGCCCGACAACGCGAGGGAGAGGGGTGCGAGGACGACCAGCGGGACCATCGCCTCGTTCACGAGAATGGCCAGGGCGATCGACAGGCCGGCCAGCCACGAGCGCAGTCCCGACGGATCGCGGTGCAGGGCCACCAGGCGATCGGTGACGAAAAGCGTGCTCAGGACGATCCAGGGGCCGCGCAGAAGAACCGTGGTGAAGTGAATGTCCGGGGCATAAAGGGCGAAAAGCGCCACCGCATACGCTCCCGCGGTCTCGCCTAATGTGGTCCGCGTGATTCTGAAGAGGAGCCACGCAGAGGCCCCAGCGCAGAACGCCTGCAGGGCAAACACGGTCAGGCTCGTCATCTTGAGAGCGCCAACAACGGCCAGAAGATAGGCATAGAAGGGTGCCTTGTAGAACGTGGGCGCCTCACCGTTCCACTCGACCCACTTCTCGGCCGGAGCCGCCGCGAGTTGCCACGCCGCCAGGGGATGGAAGGGGGTGCGCCCCAGCCAGTCCCCCGCAATCACCTTCTGCGCCCACTGATCGAACACCCACATATCCGAGTCGACAAACTCGCGATGGAAACCCATGAGCGGCGTCGGGGCCACCAGGGCCAGATGGGCGAGGCGGATCGCGACCGCGAACCCGATGAGCACCGCAACGATTTTTCGAATCTGCGCGTGTTCGGTGGCAGTCCCTGTGCCCGTGGTCAAAAGGGCTTCTCGAAACATCCGCCGACAGCAGACATCCGGGCATCGTAGCAGACCGAACTTGACCGCCGAAGGGACGGAACGTGCCTTCCGGGCGACCGCCTAGTGAAGAACTAACCGCGCGCGATCGCGATTGAGCTGAAGCACGAGAACATCTGGATCGGCCAGCAGTCGGTCGGGCTTGAAGCTCATCTTCAGGGAGATTGCGGCCTTTTGCCCCGGCTTCAAGCGCACCTTCACCCTTGCGTCTTCGTAGGGTGTCGTCGGGGGCGGCCCGCCGAAGGATGACCGCTCGCCGCGAGCCGCCACCACATCAAGCGTCACCGTGCCCGATCCAATGTTCTCGAGGTCGGCGGTGACGGTCCAGCCTTCGACGGTGCGGGTGACCTGTGCGCCCGAAAACCGGAACTTGGGCATGACCGTGCCCTGGAACCACTCGTCAACGAACGACTGAAAATCCGAAGCCGAGGGAGCCAGGGGCCGCAGTTCCTCGACCAGGTCCTGAAGTGCTGGATGGTCGGCGCTGCCCTCGAAACGCCGTATGAATGAGCGCAGACCCGCAAGCATGTTGTCCCGACCGAGTTGTTGCTGAAGCATCCACATTACCCAGGCCCCTTTGTCATAGATTGCACTCTCCTCGGCGGGCGAGGTACCGGAGACGATGCGGGAAAGGGGCTTTTCGCCATCCAGGCGCCGTTGATTCGTGTACCGCAACTCCAGGCCTCGCGCGAACTCTCTACGCGCCTCGTCTCCGTGTTCGGCCTCGAGAAACAGCATCGTCGAATAGTGCGCCATGCCCTCGATCAAGACATCGGCTCCGGGAGCCCGCCCCGGCATCAGCAGATGGGC
>CAZFQH010000659.1:0-2270 GCA_964520805.1 uncultured Acidobacteriota bacterium
GTTGTGGGGTTCTCGAAGCAGGAGCCGCGGGCGGTGGCAGCGCGACCGACGAGAGGCCCGGCGGCTTCGGAGTGGCCGCGGCTTCGCCCCGCGTCAGAGTGACCGCGAAGTTCGTGGGCCCGTTGCAGTCCTGGGTCAAAGTTCCCGTGATCGTCGATCCGACGAACAGATCCAGACTCCCGCCGCGCCTGTTCTGTTCATCACGGAAGCGGCCCTTCACAATGGCGGTGTTCGGTCCGTATTCGCAAAGGAGAATGGCTCCCGTGGCGGCCGCACCTCTGGCGCGATACCAGCAAAACGCGTCCGCCTGGAAGAAGCTTCCAGGATCCCACTGGACCGTGCCGATGTAAGCCTTCGCCCCTGGTGCCTTCTGCTGACATGGCCAGTTTTCCGACTCGCCATAGACAAGAACCCCGAGCCGCCGTCCTTCTTTCCCCTTGCTTACCGAGGGGAGTCACCCTCATCCCCGCCGCGATCGGGATTTGCGGTTTGATGTCGTTGACGGTTCGCGAGAGGACCAGTCAGATCCGGATTCGCATGGCGCTTGGCGCTCAAGCACGCGCGCCCGGGGCCGAAGCGCTTGAGCGGTTGCACGAAGGGAGCGGCTATCCTTCGCCGCTATCTTCGCGTCGTTTCGATAGTCGTCTTCCCGACCATCTTCCCGACCATCTTGCCGATCGCCCGTTCATGGCCGCCCTTCTCATCAACGCCCTCCCCGAACCCACCGCGTCCAGTGACGACCTGCTGGGGCGTTTTCTCGACTACGTCGCGGCCAAGGGACTGACCCTTTACCCCGCCCAGGAGGAGGCGATCCTCGATCTCTTCGAGGGGAAGAACGTCATCCTCAACACTCCGACGGGCTCGGGGAAGTCGCTTGTCGCCTCGGCCCTGCATTTCGACGCCCTCACGCGCGGGCGTCGATCGGTCTACACCTGCCCGATCAAGGCCCTGGTCAATGAGAAGTGGATGGCGCTGTGCCGGGAGCTGGGGCCGGAGAACGTCGGCCTCTCTACGGGCGACGCGACGGTGAATCGCGATGCCCCTGTGTTGTGCTGCACCGCCGAGGTTCTGGCCAACATCGCTCTCCGCGATGGGGAGGAGGCGCGGATCGACGACGTGGTGATGGACGAATTCCACTGGTACGCCGATCGGGATCGCGGGGTGGCCTGGCAGACGCCTCTGCTGGCCCTGAAGCGTACGCGTTTCCTCCTGATGTCCGCGACGCTCGGCGACATGGAGTTTTTCGCCGAGGCGCTCACCACACTCAACGGACTTCCCACATCCACCGTGATGTCGGTGGACCGACCGGTGCCGCTTGAGTTCACCTACTCCGAGATCGCCCTTCCGATCACGCTCGAAGCGTTGGTGGCTTCAGGGAAGGGGCCGGTCTATGTCGTCCACTTCACTCAAGGAGACGCGGCCGACAGCGCGCAGGCCTTCACGAGCCTTGTGCTCTCCACTCGCGAGGAGAAAAACGCAGTGGCGAAGGAGATCGAGGGCTTCAGGTTCTCGAGTCCTTATGGCCCCAACATCAAGAAGTGGTTGAAGTCAGGCATTGGCCTCCACCACGCGGGACTCCTCCCGAAGTACCGGGTTCTCATCGAGCAGCTTGCCCAGCGCGGACTTCTGAAAGTCATCTGCGGCACCGATACCCTCGGCGTCGGTATCAACGTGCCCATTCGGACCGTCCTCTTCACCAAGCTCTGCAAGTACGATGGGCACAAGACGGGGATTCTTTCGGCTCGCGACTTCCACCAAATCGCGGGCCGGGCCGGCCGGAAGGGTTTCGACGACGTGGGCTTCGTGGTGGCCCAGGCTCCCGAGCACTTCATCGAGAACCTCCGGCTGGACGAGAAGGCCGCTTCCGGGGGGAAGAAGTCGGTCAAGCGGAAGCCACCCGAGCACAACTTCGTCAACTGGGACAAGAAGACCTTCACGCGCCTCATCGGCGCCTCGCCGGAGCGCCTGACCTCGCGCTTTCAGGTGACGCACGCGATGCTCCTCAACGTCCTGTCGCGATCGAGCGCAGGCCCGATTCACTCGGGCCGGAGCGGGGGGGCTGGGGGGCTGAGCAAGGAACCGGTGACGCGTGCGGCCCCCCGGCTCAAGAACGACGGCTGCGCCGCGATGCGTGACCTCATCCGCGACTCTCACGAGACCGACCGCGCGAAGAAGGGGCACTTCAAACGGGCATGGCAACTCTTCCGCTCGCTGATCGACCGCGGCATCGTCGAGTTGACCGAGGGCAGCGCCAAAGGCGACCCCGAGGT